>JAHFCS010000454.1 GCA_023249395.1 Gemmatimonadota bacterium | reverse complement strand
CGAACGCGAGCTCGGCTACGCCGAATCCATCGGCTTCAACACCATGCGGGTGTTCCTGCATGATTTATTGTGGCAGCAGGATTCCGTGGGTTTCCTGCGGCGCATCGATGAATTCCTCACAATCGCCGAACGGCACCGCATCAGGCCGATGTTCGTCCTCTTCGACGCGGTGTGGGATCCCAACCCGCACCTCGGTCCGCAGCGCGCGCCCATCCCGCGCGTGCACAACTCCGGTTGGGTGCAGAGCCCTGGGACTGCGATCCTTGGCGACACCGCGCGCCACGAATCGCTGCGCGGCTACGTGCAGGGAGTCGTGGGCCGCTTTCGCGACGACAGGCGCGTGATTGCGTGGGACATCTTCAACGAGCCGGACAACACGAACCGGCCCACCTATGTGGCGTACGAGCCACTCGATAAGTCGCAGCCGTCATATGTGCTGCTGCGGAAGGCGTTCGCGTGGGCGCGGCAGATGAATCCGTCGCAGCCGCTCACCGCGGCACCGTGGCGCGGCGACTATCTGGATCGATCGCGGATTCCGGCGATCACCGCCTACATGCTCGACAGTTCCGACGTCATCACCTTTCACAGCTACGACGACAGCACGCAAGTCGAACGGCTGGTGACGGCCCTGGAGCGTTACGGCAGGCCGATCATCTGCACCGAATACATGGCGCGCCCGCGCGGGAGCACTTTCCAGTCGATCCTCCCCATCCTCGCGCGACGGCGTGTGGGCGCGATCAACTGGGGATTCGTCTCGGGGAAGACGCAAACGATCTTCCCATGGGACTCATGGTCCACGGACTATCCGGCCGAGCCAAAGCCATGGTTCCACGACATCTTCCGAGCCGACGGGACGCCGTACGACTCCGGGGAAGTCGCGGTGATCCGTTCATTGACGCGACGGCGCTAGGTGCCCCCGCGCTTGTGCATCATGAACGCGGTGCTGGCTCCGAGCTGTTCCAGATCAGGCGTGTTGTCTTCCACGATCCATCGGCCTCGCGGTGCCAGATGGTAACGTATCGCCCCTGAGCCCGCACATCGGCGCCGCCCGCAGCCGGTGTGAGTGTCCAGTCGTAATCGCCGTGGTCGACTGCAAGGTCCCCTGAAACGTCGATTTCCTTGTTCGACACCGTAAGCGCTTTGGTCTTCATCTGATTGAACATCGGCGTGCACCACGCGCGGATACCGTCAACGCCCTTGGCCGACGGCGTGTTGGGCGGCTCGAACACTGCATCGTTCGCTGCCACACTGACCATCGCGTTGCAGTCGCTCGAACGGTAGGCTCCCTCGACGACATCATGTGCTTTGGCGATAGCCGCCTTGTCGGCGGCGGTGTCGGGAGTTTTGGCGGCGGTGTCGGTAGCTGCGTTGTTAGCAGGCGTCGACGTTGAACATGCGACTATCAGCAGGAGCGACAATACACCAAGGGAAGTGCGCGTCTCGACCATGTCAGCCTCCGAAAGGAAGATTCGCCAAAAGGTGCAGTCTGCGATACCTCGTTGCAATAGCTATTGCCGATGACGCTCGAGGCCTCGAGTTGGGTTGACGAAAGCTTGCCCCGTGTCTCATGATACTATATCATGAACAAATGAGCACTTCTCATGATAACCCATCACGGGTCAGCGAGCCGGTTCAGGTATATCTGGATCGCAGTCAGCGTAGACTGCTGGAGCAGCTAGCCGACGAGCTGGGCCTGACCAAATCTGACGTCATCAGGCGCGGGATCGAGGCGCTAGAACGACAAATGACGGATCCGGCGGAGCATCCCGCTCTCCGCATCATCGGGATTGCTTCGGGCGAGAGCACGAAGGCAATCGGTTACGACGTGGCGCGCGAACACGATCGGTACCTGGCCGAGTCAGAGGAGAAATCGTGGAAGGCCGCTCCGAGGCGCAAGCGTGGCCGCTGAGGTATTCGTAGACACGAGCGCCTGGTACGTGCTCGCGCTCTCATCGGCGCCCCAACACAGTAAATGTTCCGAGGCGTTGCGTTATCGAGTTCAGCGAGGAGCGCGCGTAGTCACGACAAATCTCATCGTCGCCGAGACACATGCTCTATTGCTGCGTCGCACGAGCCGGAAAGTTGCGTTGACGTTTGCGCGAGAAGTCGTTCGATCGCCGAACATCGTCGTCTCCAGCTCGGCCGAGTATGAGGAGAGCGCGATTACGGACTGGCTGGAGAAGTTCGGCGATCAGTCGTTTTCACTGACGGACGCAGTGAGTTTCGTTGTGATGACCGATCGCGGCATTCGCGAGGCGCTGGCTCTCGATCATCACTTTGCAGTAGCGGGGTTCGATGTAATCCCATGAGCTTCAAGTTATCGGCGAGATGCATCACATTCCGCCGATCATTGGCGGTCGCTCCATAATCTCATCTCTGCGTCCTCCTCGAGTCGTACGAGAACGGTTCCCGGCTGGATCACACTTAAGAGGAACCGGAGACAGGGAGCCCGCAAGGCTCGCATCGATTGCTCTAGCCAAGTCGCCGGTACGGGCTAATGCATGAGAACGCGGCGAACAAGTAGCGCGATAATCGTCATGATCCCGACGATCGCGATTCCAACCACGCGACTTCGCTTTTTTGCGCTCAATGCCCCGGACTCATTCGTCCGCCGTCGGGCCGTAAGTACCTGGTACTGCGACACCGAGTAGCCGGTAGTAGACTCCGAGCTGGGCGCGGTGATGGACCAGGTGGCTCATCATGATCTGGCGTAGCATGATCCGGCGGGGCTGCTCAAAAATAATGCGCTCGCCGTGGCGAATGGCCCAGGGCTGTGCCAACCGATCGAAGTCGGTGGCGGCGAGCGCGGCGCTGAACCTTACGAGGCCTGCATCGAAATGCGCGAGCAGCTCGCGCGCGGAATCCAGCTGCGAT
>JAHFCS010000453.1:757-2876 GCA_023249395.1 Gemmatimonadota bacterium | reverse complement strand
TAGCCGAGCTTTCGAGGCGGCACAATAATTCGAACGTTCTTGTAATTCCATCGCGTTTCGTTTCGACGGAGCAGGCAGTCGAGATCATGAAGCGCTGGCTGGCGACATCGTTCGAGGGTGGCAGGCATGAGCGACGCGTCGAGAAGATCGACGACATGGAGGTAACGGGAGAGGCGAATGCAGGGAGTTGAGCAGAACGCAGGGCTGCAGATGCCCACGCTGAGCGAGTACGATCCGGACGTCGCCGATATCATCAGGCGCGAGGTCGAGCGCCAGCGCGAAGGGCTCGAGCTGATCGCGAGCGAAAACTTCGTCTCCGAAGCGGTCCTCGAGGCGATGGGCACACCGCTCACCAACAAGTACGCTGAAGGCCTCCCGGGCAAGCGCTACTACGGCGGGTGTGAGTTCGTTGACCAGGTGGAGCAGCTCGCCATCGACCGCGCGAAGCAGCTGTTCAGCGCCGAGCACGCGAACGTCCAGGCCCATTCGGGCGCGCAAGCCAACGCCGCCGTTTATCTCGCCTTTCTCAAGCCCGGCGACACTGTTCTCGGACTCGATCTCTCGCAGGGCGGGCATCTCACCCACGGCTCGCCGGTCAACTTTTCCGGCCTGCTGTACCACGCGATTCACTACGGCGTCGGCGACGACGGTCGAATCGACTACGGCCAGATGCGTGCGATCGCGCTGCGCGAATGTCCCAAGATGATCATCGCCGGTGCGAGCGCCTACGCGCGGATCATCGAGTTCGAGCCGTTCGCCGAAGTGGCGCGCGAGATCGGAGCGAAGTTCGTCGTTGACATGGCGCACATCGCCGGACTCGTCGCGACCGGATTGCATCCTTCGCCGATTCCCCACGCCGATGCCGTCACAACAACGACGCACAAGACGCTTCGCGGGCCGCGAGGCGGTCTCATCCTCTGCAAAGCCGAGCATGCGAAGGTCGTGGACAAGGCGGTGTTCCCGGGCACGCAGGGCGGACCGCTCGAGCACGTCATCGCCGCCAAAGCGGTGGCTTTCAAGGAAGCTCTCGATCCGTCGTTCACTGTTTACTGCCGGCAGATCATCGCCAACGCGCAAACTCTCGCCACGGCACTTGCCGGCCGCGGTTTCGAAATCGTCTCCGGTGGCACGGACACTCATCTGATGCTCGTTGACCTGCGGAGTCGTAACCTCACGGGAAAGGTCGCCGAGAAGGCGCTCGACGTCGCCGGCATCACGGTCAACAAAAACACCGTGCCGAAGGAAACGCAGTCGCCATTCGTCACCAGCGGCATCCGGATCGGAACGCCGGCGGTGACGACGCGTGGCATGAAGGAGCCGGAAATGCTGCGCATCGCCGAGCTCATCGACACAGTGCTCTCCGCTCCCGAGGACGTCGCGCTCGCAACACACGTACGTGACAACGTACGTGAGCTCACGAGCCGCTTTCCTCTCTATCCGTCGTCTTTCAATGGACGGGGAGTCGAGTAGATGTCGCAGCTGGCATTCCGCGAAGGAGTGATGGATCGCATCCGGGTGCGCGAGTCCAGGTACGACGAGCAGGCGTACCTGTTCGTTCTCTCGTCGCTCGAGTATGCGCAGGCAAAGCTCGACGTGAGACGCCACATCTCTGCCGCCGAGCTCTCGCACTCCTGCCGCGAGCTCGCTCTCGAGCGGTACGGTGTCATGGCGCGCATTGTCCTCGAGCGCTGGGGAGTTCGCGCCACGTCTGACATCGGCGAAGTCGTATTCGCGCTCGTTGACCTCGGCTTTCTCGCCAAGCTGCCGAGCGACACTCGCGAGGAGTTCTCCGGGGTTTACGACTTCGCGGGCGCTTTCGAGCGCGATTATCCGTGGAACTGCGCGTATAACGCGTAACGCTCGCCCACAATAGGACAATGCCCGCTAGCGTAGCCACCGCCAGTGAGACTGTGGCGTGCGAGCGCGCGACGATCTCGGTGGGAACGTCCTCACAGGAGCTGATGGAGCGTGCGGGGCGCGCCGCCGCCGACGAGATCATCCGGCGCTTCGCGCTCGTTCTTCCGCGCGGAGTTGCTGTCTTCACCGGGCCGGGAAACAACGGCGGTGATGGTTGGGTCGTCGCCCGCTGTCTCGCCGAGTCGGCATTTCCAGTGACGGT
>JAHFCS010000453.1:0-747 GCA_023249395.1 Gemmatimonadota bacterium | reverse complement strand
AAGACCGAGGAGGCGCGCGAGGCCGCGGACGCCGCGGGCGTTGCGGCCGAAGAGATTCAGGGCGATGCGCCGGCTATCAGTGATCCTGCGATTGTCGTCGACGCGCTCCTCGGCACCGGCTCGACGGGTGCCCCTCGCGGCACAATCGCTGCCGCCATCGAGATCATCAATCGCTCCCGCACCGACGGCGCGACTATGGTTGCGCTCGATCTGCCATCAGGACTCGACGCCACAACCGGCGCGCATGCGCTGTGCGTCGAAGCGGACCTCACTCTCACATTTGGCGTTGTGAAACGTGGCCAGCTGCTCGCGCGAGAGGTTTGCGGCAAGATAGTCGCACTCGATATCGGCCTTCGGGAGGGGCAACCACTCGATTCGCTGCCGCTCCTGGTCGATCGCGCGTGGGTCGCGCCGCGCATTCCGGCGATTCCCTCCGACGCGCATAAAGGAACGCGCGGCACACTCGCGATCATTGCCGGAGGACCGGGAATGGCGGGTGCGGCGATTCTAGCAGGGAAGGGCGCGCTCCGTAGCGGCCTCGGTCTGTTGAGACTTTCCGTGACTGGAGAAAATGTTGCGGCGATCCACGGCGCTTTGCCCGAAGCGCTGGTTCAGCCGTGGCCGGAGCATACGGCTGCCGTCGAAGCGTTGGCCGCAGTGTCTGATGCAGTCGCGATCGGCCCCGGCCTTGGAAGGTCGCCGGCGTGCAAAGATCTCGTCGAGCGAGTGCTTCGGACGTGGAGGGGT
>JAHFCS010000452.1:2337-2877 GCA_023249395.1 Gemmatimonadota bacterium | reverse complement strand
CGGAAATCGACGAGGGTCCGCTGATCGATCCTGACGAGGTCCGGCACCGGTGGGGCATTCCGCCGCGTCAGCCGGTGGTCGTCCTCTTTCCGTTCCCGCAAGGTGTGGGCCGGCAAGCGTTCTGGCCTCAGAACATTTGTGCAGAGCCGAGCCGGGTGAAGCAGGTGGCGAGTGTCGTCGCGCATCGGCGATTCGAGTACTGGCCGCACGTGTGGCACGGTTGGAACGACCCCAATGTCGTGAAGGCACTTCGGCGCTTCTGCGATCGGAACGGCGCGTACCTGCTGGTGAAGTCGAGACGGAAGACGCGGGTCCCGGCCTATACGAAGGCGCTCGCCGACCGGTGCGTCTACGACGAGAGCTTCTATCCCGCGACTGTCCTGGAGGCTCTGAGGATTGCCTCGCTCTCGGTCAGCTACTACAGCAACAGCGTGTTCGAATCGGTGGCGCTGGGCGTGCCGCACCTGTGTGTGACCTTTACCGCCGAAGACTATAACGGCGCGAATGCGAACTACTTTTCGAGGTTCTACACGCCGGAAG
>JAHFCS010000452.1:0-2327 GCA_023249395.1 Gemmatimonadota bacterium | reverse complement strand
CAGTTCCGCGGCGTCTCGACCGCGTGGAGCATTCCCGAGGCTCTGCACCACCTGCCGACGAAGGTGCTCGGCGATTTCGCCATGGATTCGGAGTCGCGTGTCCGCTACATTCACAAGTTCCTGACCCATGACGACCGGGACGGCGGCGTCAGAACCGTCGACGCGATCTAGCAGGCACTCAACCGTGCCGGCAGGAAAACTGAAGGGGCTTCGGCGTGAGCGGCAAGGTGGCCATCGTCTTCTGCGTCCATCACAAGCCCTGGCTGATGATGTCGACGCTGCCGACGCTCGTGAGCCAGGAGCGGCAGGAGGCCGACCTGTTTTTCGTCTATAACGTCGGCGATGGCGAGAGCCTGCGCGAATCTTATCGCGAGTACCGCGAGGTAGCGGCACGCGCCGGTGTCAACTCGCAGCTCAGCCCCTTTGACGAGCGCGTGCGCGAGGTGTGCCGGGTCCGCGGTTGGAACGTGTTCGAACTGGAATACGAAAACGATCACGGACTGGATTCCGGCTGCTGGTACAAGTTCATTCGTGACGGGCGGTGGCGGGACTACGAGTACGTGCTCCTCGTACACGAAGGCATGCTGCTGGCCAATCCGCGCCTACTGGCCGCGCTCGTGGCCTTCGCGGACCGACGGAAGGTGCACTTCGTCGCATCGGGTCACGAGAAGCGGCGAGTGCGGCGGACATCCATGGAGCCGGATCCCGCTGGTGATCCCGCGTCGACGCCTTTGGACGATTACCATCGCCGGATGATGGCGGAGACATTCGGGATCTTCTGCCGCGACCCGGAGTTTCGGCCGGTCTACGACAGCTGGCGGTCCGACTTTCCGGTTGAGACCGAGCATCACGTGCCGCGCGTGAACGCACAAGGAGTGCTCGAGCGGCGAGTTCGAGCGCGGATCCAGAAGGAATGGGGCTCGGCGTTCACCGATCCGGACGCGTCGTGGGCCGGGCGGTTCATTCGGAGCGGTCCGCATGCCGTCGATCGATGGTCCTCGCGCGCCCGTATGGGACTTGGTCTTGCAGAGCCAGCGGAGAGCCAGCCGCTGGCGTACATCGGCGGTAGCTACGATGTGAGTCCGATCAACAACGCCAGTGCGATCGACATCGAGCGCGGCGTGACGTTTCACCGGGTCGACGCACAGGAGTGGTTCGGGTGCGCCACGAACCACCTGCTGTCGCGCACGTTTCTCGAGCGCTTCAGCGACAGGCTGAACCGCTTCGGTATGTTCGACGTGCTCGACCTCCCGTTTGCCGGCTCGGCACTCGAGGTGATTTGGGGGTTCCTGCCCGCATGGCTCGGCTTCGAGAAGTGGTTTAGCAACGGCTTCCACAGGGTTCGCAAGCACTTCTCCACCTATCAGCGGGAAGACTATCCGCCGGAAATGGCCAGCTATATCAATCGCTATCACAGCGGGCGGCTGGTGGTTGAGTGGCAGGGAGACTATCTGAAGCTCAAAGCGTGGCGATCGGATCTGGGCGACCTGCGCCAGGTTCTGCCCGCCGTGTACTTCTAGGAGCACCGAACGCCGATGATCATCATTGCCGAGATCGGCATCAACCACAACGGCAACCTGCACGTGGCCCACGAGCTGATCCGGCAGGCGAGGATTTCCGGAGCCGATATCGCGAAGTTCCAGTTCTACGACCCGCACAAGATCTTCGGGCCGAACGGCTCGTATCCGAACGCCGAGGCGCTCGCTCAGGCCCTGACCGTGCAGTTCGGCTTCGACGAGGCGAAGCAATTGAAGGCCTGGTGCGACCAGGAAAGCGTCGAGTTCATGGCGTCGGCCTTTGACCTCGAGCGCTTCGCCTGGATGGAGTCGCTCGGGGTCCGCCGGCACAAGATTCCCAGCCGCGCGGTGCGGGACAGGGAACTATGCGAACGGATCCTGGCGACAGGCGGTGAGACGTTCGTGTCGCTGGGATTCTGGACCGGTACGCAGGTGCCGTACGATGCACCGAACGCGCGATACCTGTACTGCGTCCCCGAGTACCCCTGTCCCTACGAGGACGTGACGCTGCCGCTCTCCTTCGCCCAGTCGGTCTACGACGGCTTTAGCGACCACACCATCGGCATCGAGGCGGCGCTGGTGGCGGTCGGACGGGGCGCTCGCATCATCGAGAAACATTTCACGCTCAATAAGGGGTTGCCTGGACCGGACCATATCTGCAGCGCGACGCCGGACGAGATGGCCGAGCTGTCGCGGCTCTCGCGTCTGATGGAGAAACTCAGCTGATGAGGTCGCCAGACATTTCCGTCGTCATCACGAACTACAACTACGGGAGGTACATCCGGCGCTGCCTGCGCTCGCTGCTCAATC
>JAHFCS010000032.1 GCA_023249395.1 Gemmatimonadota bacterium | reverse complement strand
GCAGAGTCCCGTTCCCGCCGAGCATCAGATACGAGGACTTGGACCAATCGTGATGAGCGTGCCGGATCTCGGGCGAACCCAGCCCATCCTCACGCAGGTGATGGGCATGCAGCACGCGCGTGACTACACGAGCACCGATGGGCCGACGCACCAGGTGCACGTGTTCTCGATGCACGGCGAAGGCCCGCACGCGGAGCTTCACGTTGCCGTGCAACCGAATCTTCCATTTGCGCGGCTTGGAGCCGGCGGCGTCCATCACGTTGCATTCCGCACGCCGACCGAGGCGGACTACCATCGGTGGCACGACCGCCTCAACTCGATGGGCGTTCGCAACAGCGGAGAGATCGACCGGTATTATTTCAGAAGTCTCTACTTCCGCGAGCCGAACGGGATTCTGTTCGAGATCGCGACCGACGGACCGGGGTTCGGAGTCGATGAGGATCCAGCGACCCTCGGCAAGAAAGTGGCGCTGCCTCCGTTTCTCGAGCCCGATCGCGAGGCGATCATCGCCAACCTGAAGCCGATCGACTAGCGCCGGGCTCAGTTGCCGCGCGAGACGCCGAGCATCGGTTCGATCGCGCGGGCGAGAACGATGGGGACGCTCCGGAAATCCACCGCGTATCCATCCTCTACCAGCCAAATCGCCGACAGCACAGCTTCGGCGAATGCCCAGGAGAGCATTCGATAAGCGTCGAGATGGAGACCGGCTTCGTACTGCCGAATCCGACGCTCGATCGTTGCCGGAGAGGCGAACAGCTCCGGACTCTCGCCCGGATTTCTGAGACTCGCCCCGATCTCGTATTCGATCTCGCCGACGACTCCCTTTGGATCGATAGCCACCCAGCCGCGGTTGGAATCGAACAGAACGTTGTAATGCTGCAGATCGCCGTGCAGCAGCCGCGTGCTTTTCTGCGTCGCGGCGAGATCGAAGTACAGTCGCTCACCGCGTTCGACGAGAGTCTTTGGAATCTGTGCGTCGTCGCCCGCGAGATAGCGGATGAATCCCATTCCCCAGTCGCTTACTGTCGGCGCGGAGTCGAGCGTCCCCACCGGCGACATACGCTCGATGACTCCAGACAGAATTTCTGTCGCCTCTTCATCGCTGCCGTTCAACGCAACGACGGCTAGCTGCGTCGCAGGTTGCAGTCGTTCCAGGAGCACGGCCCCTTCGGCATGCTCGTAGATGCGAACGGTTCCCCGTCCGGCAAACGCTTCGAGGACCTGGCCGGAATGCCATTCGTCGCTCGCGTCACGCAGCACCTTCAGTGCGACCGGCTGATCATCGCGCGTCCCCAGCACGACGACGGAGCTTTCCGTCTCGAGCGACCGGATTACCTTGACCTGCCAATCGCGAATCCGTTCCTGCACTCGCTCCTCGAGCTCAGTCATGTCCGCTATGCTGTGGTCGAGACGAGATTTTCCGGCTGGAGAAGGTGAGCTTCGCTTCAGAGCACAGTGCCGGTCGCAAGCAGCTTAACGCGCACGAACGCCCGGATCCTGTCCCAGATGTCGAATCAGCCACTCCTGCACATCCAGGGCTACCTGCGCGCGCTCGAGATCGTTGTGTGGCTCGTGGGCTCCCCCGGGATAGATGATGAGCTGCTTGTCGGCGCTCGATACCTTCGCGAACAGCTCCTTGCTTCCGTCGACTGAATTCACCCGATCGCTTCCACCGTGGACGATAAGGATCGGGAGGCGAATCTCAGGCGCGCGCGACTTGACACGCTCGATCGCGGCCAGTGTCTCCGTCCCCCAACGCATCGTCGCCGTGTGGTGTACCAACGGGTCCTCCTCGTACGCCCGCGCGATTGCCGGATCACGGCTCAGCTTCGAGCCGTCTACACCAAGTGACACCGATAGCCTCGGCAGGACGTGCGTCAGTATCCGCGCGAGCGCAACGAGGAAAGGGTTGCCCACTCCTGTGGGCTTCAGCGGAATGCCACTCACGATGACGCCGACCAGCCCCTCCGGGTGGGACAGAACGTACTCGGTGACGATGAGCGCCCCGAGACTGTGGCCATAAAGAAGAACCGGAAGATTCGGCACCTGGCGCCGCGCATGCGCGAGGAAGTTTTTCAGATCTTCGCGATACTCCGACCAGCTGTTGATATGTCCCGGCTGGCCGGGTGATCTGCCGTGGCCACGGAGATCGAAGCTGCAAACCGCGAATCCGGATATGGTCAGAGGACCGACGAGTGAGCCATACCGGCCCGAGTACTCACTGATCCCGTGGACGAGCGCGACCAGTGCGCGCGGATTGCCCTGCGGCCGCCAGCAGCGCGAACAGAGCTGCAATCCGTCGGCTCCTGAAAACGTCGATTCGTCCGTCATCGGGCCAATTGCACGGCCTATCATATAGGATAGGACCGAGCTAACGGAAAGGCCGCTGAAAACCGGCCCTTGACAAATGCCGAGTACTGTTGAAAATTCAACACAGTTGATATTTCAGCACGAGTCCCGGACATTTGATTCCTTGAGCCCGTCTCAACCGATTCCCCGATGACCGCCACACTCATGAAAGAGAATCGCGCACCACTCGCTCTGTCCCGTCGAGAGACGCAAGTCATGGACATCCTTCACCGCAGCAATGGTGCTACCGTGGCTGAGATCATGGCGGATCTCCCCGATCCGCCCACCTACTCAGCAGTCCGCTCGGTCCTTCGAATCCTTGGCGAGAAGAAACTGATTCGCCACAAGGAGGACGGACCGCGCTACGTCTATTATCCGGCCAAACCCACCGAGAGCGCGCGCGACGACGTTCTCGCGCACGTCGTGCGCACATACTTCGCCGGCTCACCAGAGCAGGCGGTGACGGCGCTTCTCCGTATGTCCGACGTGGATCTCGACGACGCCGAAGTCGAACGGCTCCGAAAAACAATCCGCCGCGCTCGGCGCTCAGCGAGCGCCTGAGCTCGTGCGATCCACGGGTGAGACGCCGGCCAGAGGAGACTCTGGCCTGATGCTCGCCGATGCCGCACATTGGGGCCTTCGTTTCATCCAACCGAGGCCCTCCTGAGCGCAATCTCCATTCGAATCTCTATTCTGCTCGCACCGCTGGCGATGGCGCCAATCGCCCCGCGCGCCGTAGAGAGAGCTGCACCTCCGACAAATCGCAGTGCCGATCCGCTTCCAATCGTTCAGGCAAATGACAATCGCACTCCTGCGGGACAGCTCAGCAACGGAGTGCTGACAGTCCATCTCGTCGTCGGCATGGCGCGATGGTACCCCGAAGCCGACGACGGTCCGTACGCAGACGTCCCGGCTTTCGCTGAAGAGGGGAAGGCGCCGCAGATCCCTGGGCCACTCATTCGAGTGAAGACCGGCACAACGATCGTTGCGACGATACGGAACACTCTCACCGATTCGACGATCTACATTCGCGGTCTTGTTACGCGCCCCGCCAAGGCGCTCGACAGCATTCCTATCCTTCCCGGCGAGTCGCGCACCTTCCAGTTTGCTGCCGGCGCGCCCGGAAACTACCTGTACCTCGCTACCCCCGGACTCTGGGACTGGAACAAGTATGGTGAGCGCGAGGCGAGTGCCGGCGCGATTGTAGTCGACCCGCTCGAGGTCCAGCCCCCTGATCGAATCTTCGTCATCAACATCTGGGGCGACATCGACAAGAAGGATACGACGCTCTATCACAACGCCCTGGCGATCAATGGCAAGTCATGGCCATACACGGAGCGGATTTCGGCGGGCGTCGGTGACACGCTCCGCTGGCATGTGATCAATGCGTCGATCCGGAATCATCCGATGCACCTCCACGGATTTTATTTCCGACTCGACGCGCGCGGGACCGAGCTCGCCACTACCTGGAATCCTCCCGAGAAACGCCGCCTTGACGTGACTGAGGATCTGAGCGCCGGGCACAGCATGTTGATGGTCTGGAGTCCCAACCGACCCGGCAACTGGCTGTTCCATTGTCATCTGGCGTTTCATGTCGTGCCCGGCGACGGGCAGCTTGTCGGTCGCGTTGCTCACGGCTCACATGAGATGGATGTCCGCCAGCACATGGCCGGACTCGTCCTCGGCATAAGCGTGAAGCCATCGCTCGCATGGAGGGCGCCGACTCGCAACAATATTCGGAAGCTCCACCTCTACATTGACGAAGGAGCCCCTAGGCATCGTGCCCCGCGAGCCCTTGCCTACGTGCTGCAATCGGGCGACAGGCCGCCTGCGCCGGATTCAGTCGAGCTTCCCGGCTCGGTGATCGTCCTCACAAGAAACCAGCCCACCGACATCATCGTCGTCAATCGCCTCAAGGAGGCAACATCGGTTCACTGGCACGGCATCGAGCTCGAGAGCTACTCCGATGGCGTCCCCGGATGGAGCGGATCTGCCACGAGACTTGCCCCAGTGATCGCGGCAAATGATTCGTTCACCGCGCACCTCACGCTTCCGCGCGCAGGGACGTTCATCTATCACACCCACCTCGACGACGTCGAGCAGCTCACGTCGGGGTTGTACGGAGCAATAGTCGTCCTCGAGCCGGGGCAGAAATTCGATTCGAAGACCGATCACATCTTCGTCGCCGGCTGGGATGGCGCAGGGGACAAGGCGCGGACAGTGATCAATGGCGACACCGCGGGTGTTCCGATCGAGATCGCCGCTCGTGTTCCGCAGCGCTTCCGCTTCATCAACATCGGCCCGGCGGGCCGATTGGTCTACGCGATACGACGCGACACGACCGTTCAGACCTGGCGTCCCGTTGCGAAGGACGGCGCCGACCTTCCGCCAACGATGACCGTGTCAGGACGCGCCGCCCAGCGGCTGGGCGTCGGCGAGATGTTCGACGCCGAGTTCATCGCTATGGAGCCGGGAGAGTACCGGTTGACGATCGGCTATCCGCAGAAGCAGATGGAGTACTCGAGGAAGCTGATCGTCCGCTAAGACGAAAGACGATCGAACCTCAGGACGACGGCCACGCGCCGAGCAGCCTCCGCACTGTCACCAGCTCCCCCACGTGATACGATGCGTGATCCACCTGCACGAGTATCGTGCGGAGGTATGTCTGCCCTGTCCCGTGCGGAATCTTTGCCGTGAGATCCTTTCCGGGCTCGACCGTGAATTCCTTGAACTCCTCGCACTCACGGCGAATCTCGGCTAGCGTCGCGTCCCAGGCGTCCGCACTCGGCGGCTCGGGCGTAGGAGGCCAGTAGTCATCCGGCCACTTCGATTCCCTGTAGTCGGGATTCCGGCAGAAGTCGAGCAGATCGTGCTGGCTGCGACGAAGGTGCTCCACGATCTCCCACGGCGAGTGTGGCAATCCTTCGGGCCGGCGGCCGCGCACCTCGGCGGGCAGATCCTTCACTGCATGCTGAAGGTTGAGATGCGCCTGCTCCCAATCGAGGGAGGACACAACGATTGACTTCCATCCGTCATCGGTCGGCATGACGCGCTCCTTGCAGTGTGAACGGATCCATCCAGTTGCTTCACGCTGACGAGAAAGGATATGCTACGAAGCCGCATCAATCACAGCAAGCACCCGATGAGCAACTTTCCGATCCGCCGCAATACAATTCTGCTCGCTTGGTTTCGGAGTCACGGCTCTCGCAGTCACGGCGGCGCTGGTTGCTCTCGCGCCGATCGCGTTCATCGTGTTCGCCGGGCGCGCCGCGACGGTTGTCGTTGCGGAAGGAGCTTAGCGGACGCCACAGGACCTAAGCGAGCAGCGCTCGCTGAGTTCTCGGAGTGTGCCTGTTGCGCAGCCGCATCAGCTGCAATGAGGACTCCGCGGGTCCGCCCAGCTCGAATAGCCGATCCACGCCCAGTGCAGTGATCGCCATGTAGCCCGTGTCGAGACGGGTGATCCAGGTATTTTCGCGAAGATACCAGCAATGGAAGCGGATGACGGGCTCGGGACATTCGAGCAGGCGCTCCAGCTCCATGCTCCCCACGCCGGGCTCGGCGGGATTATTCCGGCGGACGATGTATAGAATGGACATGATCGCCAGGCGAATCCGTGTATCGGCGGAAACATCGTTCTCCACTGACTCCTGGTTGAACAGTCGCCACCGCGTTTCACGCACGCTCTCGTAGCCTATGTCGTACTTCGCGCGCTTTGCCGCCGACGAAAGAACCTCGTACGCATCGACGATCTCGCTGAACCGCTCGACGTCCCCTGTCTCCCTGTTGTCGGGATGGAAGCGATGGGCCAGGTAGCGGAACACTCGCTCGATCGTATCGCGATCGGCGCGGGGTGACAGCTGGAGAATCTCGTAATAGTCCTTTATCCCTGTATCAGGCATCGGGTCACTCGTTCGAGGATACTCGGCGACACACACGTCAACTAGAATGGACTGACTCATTCCGGCCACGTAACATCGGCCAAGCGGCGTCCCATTGCGGTAACCGGTCCCGATTCCAAGATTGCTTTGTTACCCCTTTCCTCCGCCCATCCGGCATGGCCCTTCCCCACCTCGATAGCCAGCAGAGCGCTCCCATGGACGCTTCTGCCGCGCGACATGCTCCGTCGGCCTCTCAGCGGCGCGCAATCGAGGCGGAGCTCGAGCCCCTCCTCGTGCTCGCTGGCCCCGGCGCGGGAAAGACTTTCTGCCTCATCGAGCGCATCCGCTTTCTGATCGAAAAGCGGGGCTTCGACCCCATGCGTATTCTCGCCTTCACCTTCACCAACAAGGCGGCCGAGGAGATCGCGTCACGCCTCGCGGAGCTCGGGCCTGCTGGTGCGGACGTCAAGCGCGGGACAATTCACGCATTCTGCGCCGAGCTGCTTCGCGAGTTTGGTGATCAGGTCGGACTCCAGCCGGGATTCGGAATCGCTGACGAGAGTTATCAACTGACTGTTCTCGCCCGTCTCGAGGGACCCAGACCCTGGCACGGCAAAGTACTGACGACCTTTTCCGCCCACAGGTTCTCCAATCACACGCTTCAGCCCCACGACCGCGCCTTGTTCGAGGGGTATGGGCAGTTCCTCGCGAACAGGAATCTCGCGGACTTCGACATGCTCATTCTCAAGGCCGCCGAGCTCCTCGAGAAAGGGGATGCGGCCGAGGCTATCCGCGCCCGATGGTCAGCGGTGCTGGTGGATGAGTTCCAGGATCTCAATTCCGCGCAGTACCGCGTGATCCACGAGCTTGCGCGCGAGCATCGCAACGTCTTCGCTGTCGGCGATCACGAGCAGTCGATCTTTTCCTGGACCGGAGCCGACCGCGGAATTTTCAGCGACTTCATGAACGACTTCGGTATCAAGCCGAGGCAAACGGTTCACCTCCAGGAGAACCACCGCTGTCCTCGCGAGGTGTTCAGCCTTGCACGGATACTTGTCGGAAACAATCCGACGCTGTTCGACGATTACGAGCCGGCCACGGTTCACCGTAGTTCGGGTCATCCCGTCGAGGCGCGCGGATTCGACACCGATGAGGCTGAATGTGCATGGATCGTTGAGGACATTCGCCGCGACCTGGGCACGAACCCGCACACATGGGGCGACATCGCGCTTCTCTATCGCAAGCACACGACCGGCGAAGGCATCGAGACTGCGTTTCTGAACGCGGGCATTCCCTGCCGCCTTGCTCAGGGACGCGCTCTCGCCGAGGATCCGGTCGTCGCCTATGTAGTGGGGGCGCTGCGGGTTGTCTCCTCCCCCAACGACGACATCTTTCGCGACAATTTCTTTTCCATCGTCCTTCCCCGCCCTCTCTTCGACGAGGCGCGCGCGCAGGCGCAAGCGGCGAAACACGATCTTCGCCGCCAGCTCAACTACATGCTGGCACGGCGGCCACGCGGAGATGAGGGGCGCCGCCAGATTCGCCGCGCGCTTGCCGCATGGCGCAACCTGGATGCGACCGGGAAGCAGCACGAGACTTTGACATCTCTCGTGCAGGAGCTCGTGACGCAGCGGATACGACGGCTGCGCTCGGTCCTCGATGAGCGCCACGACGAGCTCTCCGACCCTGCGGGTTATCCCGAAGTCGTGCGGCTTGCCGATCGTCTGCGCCGCGCCCGTGAGCGTGACACGATTCTCTGGATCGACAGGCTCGGCGGCGCCGAGATCGCGCTCAAGGGAATGCTCACCATCTGCGGGTTTCGGCAGGTGCAACTCGGGGGCTCGCCACCTGTCGGCGCTGAATGTCTTGTGGGCGACGACGTGCTCTCGCTCGGCCTCCCGCTTGGACTCTTCAAGGCGTTGCAGCTGCTCGAGATCGGTGACTTCAACGCCGGCTCGCGCAACTTCACGGCGGTGGACCTGGAGACGACTGCCACCGATACGGGAATCGCCGAGATCGTCGAGATCGCCGCGGTACGCGTCCGCGAGGGGCGGATCGTCGAGACGTTCACTTCACTTGTGAAACCGGGTGTCGCGATTCCCGTGGGTGCGACTGAGGTTCATGGCATCACCGACGCAGATGTCGCTTCCGCGCCGCCATTCGACGCAGTGTGGCCGGAGTTCCGCGCGTTCTGCGGCGACGACGTGATCGTCGCCCACAACGGCTACGAATACGACTTCATGATCATGCGCCGCATGTGCAGGTCGCGCGGTAAGAATTTCGACCTCTGTCTGTATGACACGCTACCGCTGGCACGCGATCTCTATCCAACGAGCCGGAAGCTCGACGACCTCGCGCGTCAGTTCGAGATCGATGCGGGACAATCGCACCGCGCCCCAGACGACGCGCGCACACTCGCCCAGGTCTTCGTCAAGCTCGACGAGGCCAAGATTTCCCGGGCGCGGAAGACGGCGATGCTCGAGCTGCTTGACCAGCTCGGGCTGGCGCTCGCGCTCAGTGATGAGGAATCCCTTTGCGACGAGGCGCGGCTCTTTCTCAAGTTCGCGCGACCGTTCACCCTCGGCAGATACAGCAGCTGCCTCGAGTCATATGAGCGTGAGCGCGCCGGCGACGACTCTCTATTTGCCGTTGCCGAGGCGATCGAGCGGCTTGGGGGCGCGACGCTGATGGAAAAGATTCGGAGCGAGAAGAGTCCCGACGAGCGCTATCCCGATACGATGCTCAGGCTGCGCCGGCTGATCGAGCAGATTCCCGAGGGCCCACGACAGGCTCAGATCGACGCGTTCCTCGAGCGCGCGCTTCTGTCGAAGTACGACGGCAGCAAGCCCGACTCGGCGCGGGTCAACCTTCTGACGCTGCACTCCACCAAGGGACTCGAGTTTTCACGCGTTTACATTGTCGGCGCGGAAGACGCAGAGCTTCCCGGTGGGCACCCTGTACATGGCCCGACAACCGAAGAGATCGAGGAGGCGCGACGAGTACTATACGTGGGAATGACGCGCACCAAGGACCGGCTCGTGATCACACGTGTGGAGACCAGACGCGGCAGGCTGACGGGCGGTCATCAGTTCCTGACGGAGATGGGACTTCTTCCCGTCAGTCCTTCCCCTCGTACTTGAACGAGACTTTGACCTTCGCCCGGTAACTCTCGACCTTGCCGTTCTTCAACTGCATGTCGAGTTGCGATATCTCGGCCACTCGCAATTCCCGGAGCGTCTTCGACGCGCGCTGCACCGCGGCGGCTGCCGCCTTCTCCCACGACTGAGTGCTGGTGCCGATCAGCTCGATGACCTTGTAGACGTTGTCTGCCATACGAATTCCTGGTTGATGTTGGTAAGGGCGATTTCCCGCGGTCTCCAAGATGTGCAAGATCGTCGCCGCTCGCTCGATTCCGGGGACGCTAATGGCAGTATTGCCATTAGCAACGTCGGCTAGACGCAACGTGATCCGCCCTCGACGCGAATGGGCTTGTGCCACACCTTGAGTCATGTCTGATTCCCAACCCCGTGCCGATTGGCGCGTCGCCGTGGGCGAAGAGGAGACCAGCGCGGCTTTTGACCCAGCCACGACGTCAACTACCGACGCGCCTGTCTTCGTCTGCGCGCACGGCGCCGGCGGCAACATGTCGGACCGTAATGTCCTTCAGCTGTCGGCCGCCCTTCGAGACCGCGGCCTGAACGTCGTTCGCTTCAACTTTCTGTACCGCGAAAAGAAGTCGGCACGTCCCGACCCGATGCCGCGCCTGGAGGAGTGTTTCGCCGCCGTGGTCGCCCGCGTGCGCGAGGAGATCGAGCCGCGCACTCTCATAATCGGGGGCCGCTCGATGGGCGGACGCGCTGCGTCAATGATGGCGGCAAGGAATTTCGCTTGCGACGGACTGCTGCTGCTCGCGTATCCGCTGCATCCGCCGGGACAGCCGGAAAAGCTCCGCGACGCTCACCTTCCGTTGATCACTGCTCCAGTTCTCTGCTTCAATGGGACACGCGACCCATTCTGCACGAAGGAGTTGATGGAAACGGCGCTCACGACGGTGAAGACGAGGTGGGAGATGCATTGGGTCGACGGTGCCGATCACAGCTTTCACGTTCTCAAGTCGTCGGGGAGAGATGACGCCGCTGTGCTCAGCGAAATAGCCGGCGCGACGAAGGAATGGGTGGCCGCGATATCACATTTGTGACCGCTGAAGGTACGCTGCCGCCCGGACAAACGCCTCGACCGCAGGGGGCCCCGACCCTGCCCCTTCGTCGTGCTTGAAGTAGACGTACGCCTCGCTCCAAGCCTGTCCCATCACGCACTTCGCCCACTCGACAAGATCCGCCTCGTCGTAATCGAGCCGATGCAGCCGCAGATATCCCCACGTCGCAGTGCACACGACTGGACACTTCAGCTCGGCCCCCTCAGAAATGCACATCGCGATATCCCG
>JAHFCS010000451.1 GCA_023249395.1 Gemmatimonadota bacterium | reverse complement strand
TCGAGAGGTGTGAGGGTCGCTGCGCGACAAAGTTGGGCCGTTACCGACGCCACGTCCACAGTTCGTTTTCAAAGCGGGGCAGCTCGGCGAGAGAGAGGCTCCGCACCTCCGATTCATCGAGCGGTATCGCGTCGCCATCTTCGCGGTCTCGAACCGCATCAAAGAGCGCGCAGGCAATCTCGTGCGACGTTGGCGTTCGGCCGAGGGTGTCGGCAAGGGTCGCCGGCAGTGGAATCGGCGCGGCGTCAGTCGATCCGCGCGCAAACATGGCGATCATCGACTGGTCGTTCTCGATCAGAATCGAGCCGTGCTGGAGCAGAGCGCCGTCCTCGCGCCACTGTGCGCTGCCGACGAGCTTTCGCCCACCGGCGATGAGCTCGCCGCGCGCCGGGGTCGCAAAACACGGAGCGTCAGTCGGCCGCGGTGCGCGAGTATGCGGTGCAGCCACCGAAGCCTGGACACCCAGTTTACCCAGTCCATTCAGCAGAATCGTGTTTATGCGGTTGCAGGAATCGCGCAACGAGTCACCCGTCTCCACGCGTGCGGTAACGCTGTAGGTGACTTCGCGATTGTGCAGTAGTGCGCGCCCGCCGGTGGGGCGGCGAACGACGTCGACGCCCGCCGTACGCATCAGGTCCAGATCGTAGCATCCTTTCGCGCGCTGGTTCCTGCCGAGCGAGAGGGTCGGACTGATCCAGCCATAGACCGCAAAGACTGCCTCGTCGGTGTCGCGAGCGCGCCGCAGAAGCGCCATGTCGCGCGCCATGTTCTCTGTACCGCGCCTGGGGGGCGCGAACAGGAGGCGCCACCTCCGATTCCTTCGCGGGTATGTCATGCGATGTTAAATTGACAGCACTATGGCAACGACAATCAAGAACGCCACGCGCGTACTCGCGCCGGCGGAGTCATTCGTCCCGCGGCACATCGGGCCGACGGACGAAGATATATCGGCGATGCTCGCAACACTGGGTTTTGCGTCGCTGGATGAGCTGATCGAGGCAACGATTCCGGCGAAGATCCGCTTTCGCGGGGGACTCGACCTCCCGATCGGCAGAAGCGAAGCCCAGGTTCTCGCAGATTTCAGGGCGATGGCGGCGAAGAACAAGGTCTTCCGCTCGTTTATCGGAATGGGCTACGCCGACTGCATCACTCCGCCCGTCATCCAGCGCAACGTGCTCGAGAATCCAGCCTGGTACACGGCGTACACTCCGTACCAGGCGGAAATCGCGCAGTGGCGACTCGAAGCGCTTCTGAATTTCCAGACGATGGTGATCGACTTGACCGGACTGGAGATCGCCAACGCGTCGCTTCTCGATGAAGCGACGGCGGCGGCGGAAGCGATGACGATGAGCTACGGAATAAGCGGTCGTGACGACAGGGAAGTCTTTCTGGTTTCCGACTGGTGTCATCCGCAGACGATCGACGTTGTTCGGACCCGGGCCGCCGCTCGCGGAATCACCATTCGTGTCGCAGACGTCACCACGACGGACATCGGCGCTGATGTTTTTGGCGCTCTGCTTCAGTATCCCGCGACCGATGGTGCGCTGCGCGACTATCGCACGATTTGCGAGAGGGCCCACGCGCAGGGCGCGCTCGTCACGGTGGCAGCCGATCTGCTCAGCCTTACGCTCCTCACTCCTCCGGGCGAATGGGGGGCCGACGTCGTGGTCGGCAATACCCAGCGATTTGGAGTGCCGCTTGGCTACGGCGGTCCGCACGCGGCGTATTTCGCCACACGCGACGAGTACAAGCGGCAGATCCCGGGACGCATCATCGGCGTCTCGCGCGACGTGGATGGAATGCCGGCACTGAGAATGGCGCTTCAGACGCGCGAGCAGCACATCCGCCGGGAGAAAGCGACGAGCAACGTCTGCACTGCGCAGGTCCTGCTCGCCGTCGCTGCGAGCATGTACGCCGTCTGGCACGGCCCGCAGGGGCTCCGGCGCATCGCGTCGCGCATCCACCAGTACGCGGCCGTTCTGGCTGAGGGACTCAAGCGCCTCGGCCACGGCATCACGCACGAGGATTACTTCGACACAATTCGTGTCGAGGTTCACGGGGGCGCCGGTGGAGCGCGCGGCGTCGTCGAGCGCGCGGCGGCACGCGGCATCAACCTCCGCTACGTGGATGAGAGCTCAGTGTGTGTCGCCCTCGACGAGACTGTGAGCGAGCAGGACCTGCGCGCATTGCTGGAAATCTTCACCGGTGACGCGCCGATGGCGCTATCCGTCGAAGAGCTGCTGGATTCCGCCGACGCGCGGTACGACGAGCGGTTCAACCGCACGACGCCATTCCTCACCCACCCGGTTTTCAACGTCCATCGGTCGGAAACCGAGATTCTTCGTTACATGCGCAAGCTCGAGTCGCGCGATCTTTCCCTCGTCCACTCGATGATTCCGCTCGGCTCGTGCACGATGAAGCTCAACGCGACCGCCGAGATGATGCCGATCACCTGGCCGGGCTTCGCGAAGCTGCACCCCTTTGCCCCCGTCGAGCAGGCGGAAGGATATCGCCAGCTGTTCGGAGAGCTCGAAGCTGCGCTGGCAGAAATAACAGGATTCGCTGCGGTTTCCCTGCAACCAAACGCCGGCTCTCAGGGTGAATACTCCGGACTGCTTGCGATACATGCCTATCACGCGTCGCGTGACGAGAGTCATCGCGACGTTTGCCTCACGCCGCAGTCGGCGCATGGGACGAATCCCGCGAGTGCGGTGATGGCGGGGATGAAGGTCGTGGTTGTCCGCACGGACCAGCGGGGGAACATCGACATCGCCGATCTTCGGGCGAAGGTGGAGCAGCACAGCGCGACTCTCGCCGCGCTGATGGCCACCTACCCATCGACTCACGGCGTTTTCGAGGAAGGGATCACCGAGATCTGCTCGATCGTCC
>JAHFCS010000450.1 GCA_023249395.1 Gemmatimonadota bacterium | reverse complement strand
TCGCATTCTGTGAGGTGTCGGTCGCGAAGCGATTCCACGCCGCGAAGAGCGCCGATGAGATGTCCCTTGGCCGACTGCTCGCCGACCGCCAGGAGCGCGTTGGTCGCGCCGCCAAGCGCGGACACGACGACCACCGGCCGGCGGTCGAGCCGGCCCTGAACAATCGAGGCGGCGCGCTCGATCGCCGCCGCGTCACCGACGGAAGTTCCTCCGAACTTGACGACGATCACGCTGGTGGCAGCATGCCCGTGGCCGCGAGGAGCTCGGCGTTTAGCACCGAGCCACCGGCTGCGCCACGAATGGTGTTGTGTCCGAGCGCGACCATTCGCAGGTCGAGAATGCGATCCTCACGCACTCTGCCGACCGTGACCGTCATTCCGTCCCCGGCATTCACATCGCGTCTCGGCTGGGGCCTGTCGGCCTCATCGGTAACGGCCAGTGGATGCTCGGGACGACTGGGAAGCGACCATGTGGACTCCGCTCCCTTCCATTCTCGAAGCACCGCAAGCGCTTGCTCGGCCGTCGGATGCTCGTGAAAGGATGCCGTGATGCAAACGGTATGGCCGTGTTCCACCGCGACGCGATTCGTCTGCGCGCTTACCTGGAATCCACCGTCCGCAACGGCGCCGTTCTCGAAGCGCCCGAGGAGCTTGAGCAGCTCACGCTCCAGCTTCGGCTCCTCCTCGGCGATGTAGGGGATCACGTTGCCGAGGATGTCGAGAGAAGCGACGCCCGGGTAGCCGGCGCCGGACACGGCCTGCATGGTCGTCAGAAAAAGTCTGTCGAGGCGGAAGCGCTCGTGCAGCGGTGCGAGCGCTACCGCCGCGACAGTGGCTGCGCAGTTCGCGTTGGTGACGATCGCGCCTGTCCATCCACGTGCGGCGCGCTGGGTCTCGAGAAGGCCGAGATGATCTGCATTGACCTCGGGAATCACAAGCGGTACGTCGGGATCCATCCTGAAATTCTTTGCGTTGCTGAGAACGAATCTTCCTGCCTGGGCGAATTCCCGCTCGACGTCACCGGCGACCGTGGAATCCAGCGCCGAAAAAACAATGTCCGCGTCAACTTCCAATGGCCGGCAACTCTTTACCTGCATCTGCGATACGGCATCGGGCATCGTTCCCTCGAGCCACCGCGCAGCGTCGGCGAAGGGCTTCCCGGCGCTCTTCTCGGAAGCGGCAACCTCGGTGAGCTCGAACCACGGGTGATCGGCGAGAAGGCGGATGAAAGTTTGACCGACCGCGCCCGTTGCCCCGAGCACGGCGACTTTCCACTTGCGTCGATCCTGAGGTGCTGTCATGAAGCCAGCAGCGTCCGCGCCAGACGCTCGTATGTGTCGACGCTCGCGCGAAGCTCTTCGACGTCGATGTACTCGTCCGGCGTGTGTGCGACGTGTATCGAGCCGGGACCGAACAGCATCGGCGTGCCCCATCGCGTGAGCAACGGAATGTCCGACGTGTACGCCACCGGCGCGGTCTCGAAGCCCGGCACCGTGTGAAAGTGCTGCGCCGGTATGTAGGAGCCGAACTCGATCTCTGCCTTCCCCCTCGCCCATTTCTTGATCATGGCCTTCGTCGGCTCGACATCGCCGACGAGTCGAAGCATCAGCTCAGCTTCGGCGTGGGCGGGGATGATGTTGGCTTCGGTCCCGCCGTGAATCGTGCCGATGTTGACAGTGGTCTCACCGAGCACAGGATCTGACGGCAGCGGGAGCTCGCGGATGGTTGGGAGAAGCGCGAGAAGCGGCTCGATGGCCGATTTCCCGAGATGCGGGTAAGCAGAGTGTGCTTCGCGACCCTTGGTGCGCACGGTGACGCGTAGTGATCCCTTCGCCCCGGTGGCGAGCTTGCTCTCGGTCGGCTCGCCGTTGATGAGGAAACGGCTCCGGGTCGGAAGATTGTTGGCCGCGCGAGCGCCGTCCGAGCCTTTCTCCTCGCCGACGACGAGAAGAAGATCGATGCGCTTCTCACCCGATTTCGCGAGACGGTCGGCGGCCGCCATCATCGCCGCTGCGATCCCTTTCGCGTCGCATGCTCCACGGCCGTAAAGGCGACTCCCTTCCAATCGCGGAGTCAGGAATGGAGGCACCGTATCGAGGTGCGTTGAGAAGGTGACGCCCCCGCCCTTGCGCGACGCCCACACGTTGCCGCGCCCCGGCGACACCTCCTGAACAGTGACATTCCAGCCGCGCGCAACGAGCCACCGCGAGACATAGTCGACAACGGCCGCCTCGTCCGAGGTGATCGAGGGGAGAGCGAGGAGCTCGGCGGCCAAGGCAACTACATCGGTCATGGCGGGAAGTTAGTCAGGTCGCGGGCGGAGCGACACGGCTCGACTGGCCGTATGGTGAAAGCGGCCAGGCGCCCACCTTCCGCTGCGCACTGAGGTATCTTGGATCAACACCCACGATCCCTCACAACGAGGTACTGGTGACCCTGATTCGTGTGCGCAGCATAGTTGTTCCCCTTACGCTGGCAACCCTCGCCTGTTCGGATCCCAGCGGGCCGGGGACCTCGATTACGGAGCTTCCGCGTCCGCTTACGATTGCCGAGCAGAAGCTCATCAGCGGAAGCAACGAATTTGCCTTCGACCTGTTGCGCGAGATCAACGCCGCGCAGCGGACAAGCAACGTTTTCGTTTCTCCGCTCAGCGCATCCATGGCGCTCGGGATGACGGCGAACGGCGCCTCCGGTACGACTTACGACGCGATGCACAACGCGCTGCGGCTGGGCGACGCGAGCCGGCAGGAGGTCAACGAGGGTTACAGGTCGCTCATCGCATTGCTCCGAGGTCTCGACAAATCCACCGACTTCCGGATTGCGAATTCGATCTGGTACGAGAAGACGTTTCCGTTCAACGACTCGTTCATCTCGGACAGCAGTCGTTCTT
>JAHFCS010000449.1 GCA_023249395.1 Gemmatimonadota bacterium | reverse complement strand
TCCGCGGAGGAAGCGGGCTGGCGCCCCGCTATAGCGGATCTCCGCGAACTCGACATCCGTCATGACGTTTGCCCTTCGCCACAGGCGGGCGAAGAAGAACACGGTCAGCATGCCGCTCATGACCATGTTCCACCAGAGCCAGTTGCCTGCGACGCCGTGCGCAACGACCAGTCCGGTGACGACGAGCGGAGTATCGGCAGCGAATGTCGTCGCGACCATCGACGAGCCGGCAAGCCACCAGGGAACGTTTCGCCCCGACAGGAAGTACTCGTTGAGACTCTCCCCGCCACGCCTGGTGAACATCAATCCGATCACCGTGGACAGCAGGAAGTAGGAGGCGACGATGGCCCAGTCGATCGCTGTAAGATTCATCGCAGGCAGAGGCTGAGGTGCCGAATGTGAACCGGGTCGAGCCCTTTCTCGAGACCGCGGGTGCAGGGAGCGCGCCAGCAGGACGGAACGCCGATTCGTATCATTAGATGAGAGTCTCTTTCGGGCCCAAATTACGAGAATCCCAGCAATGGCGCGACACCACCCCTTTCTCTTCGCATTTCTCATCGCCGCAACCGGCGGCTGCACGGTCACCAACAGGCGCATCGATCCGCCGGATGAGCTTCCCGAAGCGAAAGTCAAGCCGGGCATCTCTGTCCTCGTCGATGACAGCATCGACCTGATTCGCGGCAAGCGGATCGGGCTCGTGACGAATCAGACAGGGGTGGACGAGCACCGCGAATCGGACATCGACGTTCTCCGCGATACGAAGTCGCGCAAGGCGAACGTGACGCTGACGATGCTGTTCTCTCCCGAACACGGCATCCGCGGAACCGAGGACCGGCAGAACATTGCCAACGATGTCGACCACCGGACAGGACTCCCCATCTACTCGCTTTACACTTCGCAGACTGTTGCACCCCCGGACAGCCTGCTGCGCCAGCTCGATGCCCTCGTGTTCGATCTCCAGGACATCGGCACGCGTACGTGGACGTACGTCGGCGCAATGGTGTACTCGATGCGCGCCGCGGCCCGAACGGGAAAGCCGATAATCGTGCTCGACCGGCCCAACCCGATCACCGGCTTTTTCGTCGAGGGTCCGATGCTCGACAGCGCGCTGGCGAATGCCAACGAGCCGGCCCCCGACCGGCCAGGGCTTGCGTACGCATTGTATCCGATGCCCCTGCGGCACGGCATGACGATCGGCGAGATGGCCCTCTTCTTCAACGACGCGCTCGGCATCCGCGCCAATCTCCATGTCGTTCCGATGCAGGGATGGAGGCGGGAGCTGTGGTTTGATCGCACGGGTCTGCCCTGGGTTCAACCATCGCCAAATCTGCCGTCGCTTCACAGCTCGCTCATGTATCCCGGGCTCGTGGCGTTCGAAGGGACCAACGTCTCCGTGGGTCGCGGGACACCGATCGCGTTCCAGCTCATCGGCGCGCCGTGGATGAAGGCCCCTGAGGTGCTCGCGATGCTGAGGGACCGCGAGCTCACCGGTGTCCGGTTCCGCGAAGAATCCTTCACTCCCATCGCGCCGACCGACGGGAAGTACGCGGGGCAAACGATTCCGGGTATTCGCATGTTGGTCACGAACCGCAGCGCGCTCCAACCGTCGCGCGTTGGAGCGACAATACTCTGGGCGTTGGCGAAGACCTCTCGCGACGACCTGAAGATAAACGACCGCTCGTTCGACCTCCGGTTCGGCTCTGCGCGCGTGAGAGAGGCGCTGCTGCGCGGCGACGATCCCGACGCGGTGATCGATCGCGAATATCGTCAGGCGTATGCGTTCCGCGATCGGACCAGGCGTTATCTTCTGTACCCGTAGTGTCCGCCGTCCGAGCCCGTAGTAAGTCCGCAGTCCGCAGTGCAGTCCGAGTTCCAGTCCGCAGCTCTTGGGAGTGCCGCGCATAGGTCTTGCAAAGGCTTCCACTGCAAGGATGAGCCAGACCCCTCGAGGAGGCACAATGCGAGCTCTAGTCATGTCGTTAGCGCTGGTGATGGCCATGTCGGCATCGGCGTGCGCCGGCCGGCAAGTCGAAGTGACCACCGGGCCGCAGCCGGCGGCTGACATATCCATAAGACTCACCAACAATCTCAGCCAGGCGGTCAACGTCTACGTCACTACCGGTGGCTCGGACATCTTCCTGAAGCAGGTTGCGGCGAACAGCGTAGAGGTGCTGCCGGTTGCCGGCATGTCCGCCGGAACCACCGTGACGCTCAAGGCGCGCACGGTTGACGGCACGCGAACATACACGCGCGACAACATCTATTTGTCGTCGAACTATGAATGGCGAGTTCCCTGAGCGGACCCGTCGCCGTCGGTTGGCAATGTCTGCCGTACCTGAATAGCTTTACGGGTCGAAGCGCCTCATCGCTTCGACCCGTTTTGCTATTCGTTCCTGCGACGCAGCGAGCGGTAGCATTTTCTTTCGCCCCCCAAGGCATGAGCGGACTCTGGCAATCGGTCATGAAAGGCTTCCTCCGGCTCATGGATCCGGTGGCGGCCATGCTTGTCCGATCCCGGGTGAATCCGAACGTTCTCACGACCATCGGCACGCTGGGATCGGTAGCGGGCGGTGTTGCGTTCGCGACGGGGCGGATCAGGCTGGCGGGGTTGATTGTCGGGCTCAGCGCCCTGTTCGACATCCTCGACGGCGTGGTGGCACGGCGGACACAGCAGTCCACAGTCTTCGGGGCGTTCTACGATTCGACGCTCGACCGCCTCGCCGACGGCGCGCTGCTCGGCGGCATGCTCTATTTTTTCGCAACCAGTCCGACGCATTCGAGCAAGGTGATGGTCGGTATCACGCTGATGGCTCTGCTCGGGACTTTCATCATCTCCTACACGCGCGCCCGGGCTGAGGCCCTGGGGATCGACGCCCAAGTCGGGTTCATGC
>JAHFCS010000448.1 GCA_023249395.1 Gemmatimonadota bacterium | reverse complement strand
CAATAGCGTGCATCGCCGGATAGCGGGCGTGGAGATCGGTGTAGCTTGCGCCTACAAGCGGGCCGGTCGTTGAATACAGCAGCTCCGGAATGCGGACGAACCAGATCTGGAGCGCGGTCAGCAGCAGAAAGCCGACGAGGAGTCCGGCGACGTGGTGGTCGGCGGGCGAGAGCAGAGTGATGCGTTGCGGCGGAAGTGAGATCTTCCCGCGAAGCACATACAGAATGATTACGCCGATCAACGTCAGGACCACGAGGCTTCTGAGCGTTCCGAGCAGCGAAGCCACGGCCGGCAATACGAAAACGTACATGCCGATATCCCGTCCGAATACCGGATCGGTCACGCCAAATGGAGTGCGATGAATCAACTGAAGCAGCTCCATCCAGCTTCCCGCGGCACCAAGCGCGAAGAAAAACGCGAGGATGATGGTCACCGGAATCGCGACTCGCGTCAGCGACGCGGCGAGGTCGACGGGAGGAAGCTCCGGACTGACGCGCCAGAGAACCGGCACTCGTGACGGTCCGCTTCGCGCGAGTCGCACGTTGAGCGCGAGAAAGCCGTATGCGATAAAGCCGGCGACGAGGAAAAGTTCAACCTTCGTCGTAAGCGCTGTCGTGAACACAGTCTGATAGCTGATTTCGCGGAACCAGAACCAGTCGACCAGAAACCCGATCATCGCGGGGATGATCGTCAAAAGGACGAAGAGGAGCGCGACGGCACTCAGCGCTTTGAATCGGCGGGACATGGTTGACCTTGGCCGGACGGGGTTTGGCTGCACTTGAAATAGCGCGGCTCGACCGTGAAAAAGCAAACCGCTCCGCAGTTGATGACGGAGCGATCCGACGATGGCACATCTCTATGGCACGATGCTGTTGATTGGAATCGGAAGTCCGACTTCCACCCGGCTCAGTGACAGATGGAAATTCGGCTTGTCGGAGCGAATCACGCCCTTCAGCTCGTCCCGATTGACGAGCTCGCCCACGAACACCCCGAGTCCGTCGAGATCGAGAACCACCTGGGCGACTTCATTGCGGCCCTGAATCGTGCTGGAGTCCCCGCAAAGGATGAACGGAATGCACTTCGCGTTTCTCCGTCCGATGGATCGCCATTTTCCTGTCACGAATCCGGGCTGGGTCTGCGCCAGCTGGAACTGGAGGTTGTAGACGTAGATATCCCTGTCGAGCGACTGCCACCATCCGGTGATATCTGTCTTCGATGGATCAGTAGGCTCACGAGCGCAGGAGACAATCAGAGCGACCCAAGCGAGCACTGCGCAACCATGCAGTCCACCTGCGGCCCATGCCCGCCGGTAGCTGCGGCGAGGCGGCAATGATCCGGAAAGGCTCCCCACGCGGCTAAAACTAACGCTCGCTCGTGACCTGGAGCATGATCGAGGCGGCAGCGACTCCCACCATAAAGACCGAGCTCCAGAGAATCGCCGCGCCGTAGCGCGCAAAGATCGCTGTGCCAGCCCAGGGCGCCACCGCAAACGCGAGACTGAACGCCATCGAGTACGCGCCCATGTATGCGCCACGGCGATGTGGCGGGGCGATGTCGGCTACGTACGCCGACGCCTGAGGGAACAGCATCATCTCGCCGAATGTCCAGACGACGATGCCGAACAGGATCATGAGCGGACCAGTCGCAAATCCGAACAAGCCCGATCCAACAGCAAAGAGGAAGGCGCCGAGGCTGAGCCCCCATCTGTGCGGCCAGTGCGCCGTCGCCGCATTCAACGGCACCTCCATGAACACGATCATAAGAGTATTGACCGTGAACAACGTCCCGTAGAACGCGGTGGAAAGCTGAAGGTCCTGCACGAGGAAGAGCGGAAGAACACCTTCGTGCTGGAAGAATACAGCGCTCACGAGGAAGGTCGCGACGAGGAAGATCATCAGCCGCCGGTCGCCGAGCACGGCGCTCCGCTGGCCGGGCAGCTCGTCGTCATCTGCATTCACGTGCCGGGTTCGAGCGTGCGCCAGGGTACTCAGGGGTACGACGACGAGGAATACGCCAGCGGCGAGCGACGTAAGGGAGTTGGCGACGAAGATCGCGCTGAAAGAACGCGTCGCGATGAACCCGCCGGCGGCAGGGCCGACGCTCATTCCGAGATTTATCGCCAGCCGCATGAGGGCAAAGGCCGGCTTCCGCTGCGCTGGCGGGACCAGGTCCGCGATGAGGGTCAGGGTCGCCGGACGTCCACCTTCATTCACCAACGCCCAGGCGAGCGTGAGCGCAATGATTGCCGGATATGTCCTGACGAATGGGAACACGAGGAGCATGATTCCGGATCCGATCAGCGAAGCGCGGATTATCGGCAGTCCGCCGATGCGATCGCACAGACGCCCCGAAATGGGGGCGGCGATGATCGACCCCGCTCCATAGACGCCGAGCGCGAGTCCGGCCCGTTCCGGGCTGAAGCCCAGCTCTCGTGTCAGATACAGCACGAGGAACGGGATCACCATCGTGCCCAGCCGGTTTATCAGCGTCGCACCGGAGAGCACCCACAAATCGCGGGGAAGCCCGCGAAGGCTTCGCCACAGATTCATCCGCTGACGCATCAGCCGCGGCCGGCCCCCGGCAACGCATCGAGCCGCTCACCCAGACGCGCTTGCGCGGTGGCGAGAGCGTCGAGGCGCGCAAGCAGCTCGCGGTGCCGCTCTTCAGTCTCGGTCGGACGCCGCGCGACGAAGGTGAGAGCGCCTCCCACCTCGAGCCTGCAGGTCTCGACATCCTCGAGGCTCCCGAACCCCTGGCGCCGCGCCGCCAGCTCCAGCTCCGCGATGGTGATCGTCTCGCGCTTGAGATTGTCGTGAAGGATCTTCCCGCTACTGATGAGACAATCGGACTCTCCCTCGACAATTTTTTCGAGGCTGGGATGGCTGTAGAGAA
>JAHFCS010000447.1 GCA_023249395.1 Gemmatimonadota bacterium | reverse complement strand
GGGCGGGTTATGCACAACTCGCGCTCGCTCGCGTCCTCGCACGGCTTGGTCGAGCGCGCGAGGCGACGGCGCAGTACGCGCAGGTCTTCTCGCTCGGCTTCGATGCCACTGACGAACATGGGGTCCCGCTCGCGCTCTACGCCGCAACAAGGCTGACCGATAGCGGACCGGCGCGAGTGCTGGACCGGTTATCTGAGGAAGCCCGCCGGCAGTGCTGTCTCACGCCTGAAGCCCTCTACATGCTTCGGCAGATCATGGACACACTGACGCGCCGTGCGTCGCGTGAGAGCGACGTCGAGCAGGCCGCGTCACTACGACGCCTTCTCGATGAGCGCATCCGTACCGCGGAGCAAATCGTCGCCCTGGAGTCGGAGCTTCCTCGGCTTGGAGTTCGCCCGCTCCTCCACGCCGGCGCGCCGTCGGGTGCGCCTCGCTGGATCATCTATGGGCGCGAGCCCTGGTTCGTGGGCGCAGCGACGATCGCAGGAGATAGCGCGTCGGTGCTCATTGCGATCGACGCTGCGGGCTTTCTTACGACCTTCAACCGCACCCTCCCGTCGGAACTCGGCGTGAGCGGCCACATTCGTATGGCCCTGCCTGGCGACACAGCGGAGCGACTCCTGGGCCCCGACTTCGCTTTTCTGAGCATGGCGCTCGGGCCCGTCAACGGGCTGTCCCGCGACCGTGGCATCGCGCGACCGTTCTACCTCGGCACGCTCATTCTCGTCCTTGGCGTCACTCTGTTCGGCGCCTACCTGCTTTGGTTCGGCGTGCAGCGTGAATTGCACCTGGCCGACCTGCGGTCGCAATTCGTCGCCAGCGTCTCGCACGAATTGAAGACGCCCGTCACGGCAATCCGCATGTTTGCGGAAACGCTATCGCTCGATCATTTCCAGGATCCCGCCGCTCGGCGCGAATACCTTGGCACGATCGTCAACGAGACCGAACGCCTGACACGGCTCCTCGATAATGTGCTCGACCTCTCGAAGATCGAGCGCGGCCAGAAGCAGTACCGGCTGGAGCCGACGATGCTGGCCGATGTCGTAGAGCGCTGCGCGCGCATGCTGGAGTATCCACTGGCGCAGCACGGATTTCGCCTTCACGTGGAAACGCCTGACGGGCTGCCACGGGTGGCCGCCGACGAGGACGCCGTGGAGCAGGCGGTGCTCAACCTGCTCACCAATGCCATGAAGTACTCGGGCGAGAGCCGCGACATCGACCTGCGCTTGCGCCGCGTGAATGGCGAAGCGATCATCGACGTGAAAGACCGCGGCGTGGGAATTCCCGCCACGCACAAGGCGCGCGTGATCGAGAAGTTCTATCGCGTGCCCTCGGCAGAAAATGCGGGTATTCCCGGCGCCGGGCTGGGTCTTACACTTGTCGAACACATCGTAACCGCGCACGGCGGGCATCTGGAAATCGAGAGCGAGGTGGGGCGCGGGAGCACGTTCTCGATTCATCTCCCGCTCGAGCCTGGCAGATGAGCCGCCTGCTCGTGGTGGAGGACGACCCCGCCATTCTGCGCGGGTTGAGCGACAATCTCAGGCTCGAGTCGTACGAAGTGGCGACGGCGATTGACGGGGAATCGGGCTTTCGCATGGCTCGCGATGGCGGCTTCGATCTGGTGATCCTTGACGTCATGCTGCCGAAGCTGAGCGGCTTCGACGTGTGCCGGCGGCTCCGCGAATCAGGGGCAAGCGTTCCGATTCTCATGCTCACGGCGCGCGGCGAAGAAACGGATCGCGTGCATGGCCTCGATCTCGGCGCGGACGACTATGTCACCAAGCCGTTTTCGCTCCGTGAGCTGCAGGCGCGCGTGCGCGCGCTCCTTCGCCGTCGCAACCCCGCCGCGCCACTTCCAGACGAGGCAAGGTTTGGCGATGTCGTCGTGGATTTCCGGCGCTTCGAGGCGCAGCGGTGTGGATCTCCGCTCAAGCTGACGCGCAAAGAGTTCGGAACGCTTCGTCTGCTCGTCGGCCGCGCGGGACAAGTCGTCACGCGGTCCGAGTTGCTGGAGGAGGTATGGGAGTATCGCGAGTATCCCACGACGCGCACGGTGGACAATCATGTGGCATCACTGCGCGCAAAGATCGAAGATGACCCCGGCAATCCGCGGCATCTGCTCACGGTACACGGCGTGGGCTACAAGTTTGTCTCGTGACAAAAACTTTGCGTTTACTGGAAGCGCGCGTGACACATCGTTGTGCCGCATCCCCCAACTTGGAGCATGAGCAGCACGTCTCGCCATCCACGCAGGGGGCACCATGAAGCGCATCGCCCTGATATGTCTTGCAGTTTTCCTCACCCTTGCCGGTACCTCGCCGGCGTCAGCGCAGAGTGGGACTGACCTCTTTCAACAGGCACTCCGGAAAGAGCAAGTCGATGGCGACCTGAAGGCCGCGATTTCCCTGTATCAGCGCATCCTCAAGGAGCAAGCCGCCGATCGCGCACTGAGCGCGAAGACACTTGTGCAACTTGGGCAGGCGTATGAGAAGATGGGGAACGCGGACGCCAGGAGCTCGTATCAGCGCGTGATTCGTGATTATGCGGATCAGTCCGAGCAGGTGGCGGTTGCCCGGGCACGGCTCGGCGCTCTCTCGGCGGGTGCAGTAGCCGCGACAAACGGCTCGACGCTGGCCGTGAGGAGGGTGTGGGCGGGAGCGGATGTGACGGGCAAGGTGTCGCCCGACGGCCGGTTCCTCTCGATCACGGACTGGGAGGATGACGGAAATGTCGCCATTCGTGACCTCGCCACCGGCCAGAACCGGCGGTTGACCGACCAGGGCAGCCTGACCCGGTCGGGGGGGTTCGCCGAGTACTCCGTACCCTCGCCCGACGGCAAGAGCATCGCCTACGCCTGGAGCGGCGGCTCGAGCGGCTCGAGCGGCGGGTAC
>JAHFCS010000446.1 GCA_023249395.1 Gemmatimonadota bacterium | reverse complement strand
TGAAACCAGATCCGCGCAAGCGCGCGCGCGAATCTGCGGGAGGAGCCAGCGGCTGGCTTGGTGTTAGACATCTGAGCGCTCCATCCGGAGTGCCTCCCAGTCGCGTCGCTCGTCCGTCACTCTGCGCAGGATCCATAGGCTGACGCAGACCATCCCGAGGAGCAGGATGATCGCGATCGCCTCTCCTCTTACTTCGGGCAGTCCCAGGCGCTGAACGAAGATGTACGTCGTCAGCCCCCAGAGCGCCGGGCCGGTCACAGCGGAGAACCGCCCCACCATCCCATAGAAGCCGTAGAACTCGCCGACGCGATCCGGCGGCGTCAGCCGGAGCATGAAGGGCCGGTCGCTCGCCCACGTTCCGCCAAGCGAGAATCCAGCAACGCAGGCAACGACGTACAGCCAGATGATCGGCATCCGGAACGCGCCGACGCACGCGGCAAGCAGGAATGTTGCGATCCAGAAGAAGAGAACAGACCTCAGTGCGCGCCTGGGGCCGATGCGATCGACGACAAATCCCCAGGTGATGCCACCGAGAATCGCCGCAGTGACGGCGGTACCCAGGACGATGTTCGCGCGCGCTTGCCCCTGCTCTGTCGTGAGTCCCGTCGCGATGGCGACGTTCACAGTATAGAGCGACATGAACGAGATCACGGTGTTGATGGCGTCGGTATAGAACGCGCGTCCGAGCAGGAATCGCAACAGGCCCGGATAGCGATGACCCGATTTCAGCGTAGTTATGGTTTGCGCCACCGATTCGCTGATCGCGGCGGCGGTGAAAATCGGGCGGGGGTTGGGATTGCCACGCTCGCGGACGAACAGGAAGCACGGGATCGCTATGGCGAAGAACAACACCGCGACGATCGTAAAGTATTTCGTGAACGGGAACGACGCGTCGCTTGCGCCGAGAAGAACGCCGAGCCCGATTGCGATGTACGATCCAATGTAGCCGAGACCGATAGCGAGTCCATTGATGCGGCCGCGGTTCTCCTCGGTGGTGACTTCCGGAAGGAGGGAGTCGTAGAACTGCACACCGGCCTGGTATCCGCCGTTGGCAAGGACGAACAGAATAGCGGTGAGCTGGAAAGGTCCGCGTGTGAGCAGCGCGGTGGCTCCGCAACAGAGCACCGTTGCCGAGATGAGAAAGGGCATGCGACGTCGCGCGCGGTCGGTCATCGCACCCAGGAGTGGTGAGATGAGAAACATTATTCCCATCGCAACAGCGGTGATCGCGCCGTAGACACTGTCGGCGCGTTGCGGCCCAACGCTCTCGCGGACGAACAGCGGGAACTTGAGCGAGACCACGCCCATCGTGAAAATCACGTTGGCCAGATCGTAGAGGATCCAGCTGACGACTGCGCGCTTCGAGATGACTCGCGATTCGGTCACGCCCGCTCTACCAGCCGAAGCCAGTTGTCGATGCGGCTCATTTTGTCAGCTCCCGGGATCCGCGTGATCTTACGAATGATGGCCACCGCAGCAGGCTGGCGAATTCCTTCCGGGATTTGAATACGTAGCGTGACGTAGGCAGCCTGCGGCGCCTACGAAACCTGTCTCGTGTGAGTCATCTCCTCGGGAAATCGCCGGAACCACGACGACAGGAGCAGCAGCTCATCTATCTCGTGCGTCGGGACTGCGAGCGCGGGCTTCTCGGCGCCACCCGCGAAGATATCGCTCGCCAGCCGCTTCAACTTCGTTCTCTGCCACGAGGATCTTGGCTTCGGCAGCTCCGCCCGCACGACTCCGCGCTTGACGAGATAGACACGGTCCTCTCCTTCATGGCCCGGCACCGTATACACGAATGAGAGCTGCTCGACTGCAAATCTGAGCCGCGCGAATTGCCCGCGCAGCACCTCCAGCCGCTGGAGCTTGTCGCGGAGCGATGCCGCGCGCTCGAACTGAAGCTGCTCGCTTGCCTCCTCCATCTGGCGGCGGAGCACCTCCATCGGGCCGTCACTTGCGCCGTCGAGAAACGCCCGGGCCAAAGCGACTCGCGCTTCGTAATCTGATACCGAGCAGCCGCCGACGCACGGCCCAAGACACTTTCCGATCTCGTACCTGATGCAACCGGGTGTGCGCGCGCCGAGCTGAAACAGCTCCTGCTGATCGCTGAAGTGCATCTTCATGTCCGAGCGGCAGTCGCGGAGCATCAGCACATCGCTCAGCTCGCGGAGCGCTTCCTCGATCCGCTGCGCGCCGACGAATGGCCCATAGTACACTGACGCGTCCTCGGCCGAGGGACCACGAACCACCGTGAGCTTTGGCGCCGCGCCGCGGGTGATCTTGATGAACGCGTAGTTCGTACCGTCGCGCTTCATCGCGACGTTGAGGCGCGGTCGGAAGCGCTTGATGAGCCGCAGCTCCTGGAGCAGCGCCGCGAACTCGCTCGGCGTGTACTGCCAGTCGATTGCCTCGGCCTCGCGCAGGATTCTCGCGCCTTTCTCCTCAGGGTACGCGCACCGGAAGTAGCTGAGCAGCCGCGTGCGTATTTGCTTCGATTTGCCCACGTACACCACTTCGCCGGAAGATGAGAGCATGCGATAGATGCCTGGCCGGTCGGCGGCGCCCGCGCGGACCGCCGCGCGCATTTCGGCGAGCTGTGCTTCACTCGTCGGCTCTCTTCGTGATTTGTTCTGGATCCTTGTCACGACTGGCAACGGGCACAGAAGGTTGTCGCGCGTCCGTCTATCGCGTGGGTCCCAATGAGCCTCGCCCCACACCGCAGGCAGGGCTTGCCTTCGCGCCCGTAGGCCTGGAGGTGCTGGGCGAAGCCGCCGCGCTCTCCCTGGGCGTCGCGATAGTCCCGGAAGCTCGTCCCTCGCGCATCGATTGCTTCCGCGAGAACCGAGACTATTCCTGCGTGGAGAGCTTCGGCTTCGCTAATCGAGAGCGAACGCG
>JAHFCS010000031.1 GCA_023249395.1 Gemmatimonadota bacterium | reverse complement strand
TCGCGCTGATGCCGTGCTCCTCATCGAAGAAATCCACCAGCTCCCAACCGAGCTCCTTCGGCTTTCCAGCACTAGTGCCGCGTACGATCACTCGCAGCGCAACCAGGTCGTGCGCTCCGGGCCTTGTTAGGTGCGGCCCCATTGTCGCGATGGCGACGTCACGCGGTGCCACTCGTCCGCCCTTCACCTCGATCGGCTCCTGATCGAGCAGCCCGAGATCGCGAATCGCCTCCATGATCACGGCGTGCCCTGGATAGCGCAGCGTCTTGTATTCCATTGACGCAATCCGCCCCTCGTAGCGGGAAGCCATCGTCGACAGGCCCCCGGCGGTGTGGAATGCCTCGAGCTCGCCCAGCGGCTTGTCGAACTGCACGGTCTCACGCTCCGACAGCGCCTTGACCTGCGTTCGCACGCCATTACGGATGATCCACGACAGTGTCGTGTAGTAGTCGAGCACTCCCTCGAGTGAATAGACGATCTGGTAGTTGAGTGGCGGCTCGGGATGCTGCGGTAGCCCGCCGACGAAGATCTTTACCTCGTCCACCGAATCGAGTTGCTTGATGCCGTATTCAGCGAGGATGTTGACCATCCCCGGAGCGAGACCGCAATCGGGAATCACCGTGATCTCCTTCATGCGCGCTTCGCCGTTCAGCTCCTTCTGCGCGAAGACAATCTCGGTGTTGCCACCGAGGTCCGAGAAGTGAACGCCCGCCGCAATCGCCAGCTTCGCGAGATCGAGATTGAAGTAGTAGGGTATGGCGCTCATTACTGCGTCGCTCTCCCGCATCAGCGCACTGATCGCATCGTGATCGCGCACGTCGAGCGGCGTGGGAATGAGACGCTTTCCCGAATAGGGCGCCAGGAATTCCGGCAGCGCGGTGTGGACGTCCGCCAGCCGCACCTCCGTAACTTCGTCGTTCTGCAACAAGTCGTACGCGCATGCCGAGCCCTGAAGGCCGGCACCGAGAACCAGCATCCTCATTGGATCAAATCTCCGTTTTGTCGAGCGGGTGAGACACGCGAAAACTACCGTCGCATGCATGCTTCGGTCAGGCTCGCTCGTTGCAGTAGCTACCACTGCGGACTACGGACTAACTGCGCAACGTGACAACGGAACAGAACGAGACCTGGCGCGAGAATCTCGTCACATCATCAGATGGCATTCGCAACATTCTCGAGAATGCCAAGCGTATCGCCGTGCTCGGGATCAAGCGCGAGTACGACCGGCCGGCCTATTACGTCGCTGAATACGCGCAGATGGCTGGATACGAGATCATCCCCGTCCCCGTCTATTATCCTGACGCCACCGAGATGCTCGGCAGGCCTGTTTATCGAAAGGTGGCGGACGTCCCGGGCGAAGTGGACATCGTTGACGTTTTCCGTCGCAGCGAGCACATCCCGGCGCATGTAGACGACATCATCGCAAAAAAGCCCGGGGCGGTCTGGTTTCAGTCCGGCATCCGCAACGACGCTGCTGCCGAGCAGCTTGCGAGAGCGGGAATCAAGGTCGTGCAGGACAAATGCCTCATGGTGGAGCTCCGCCGCATCGGGCGGTAGGCGCGATCACCACGCCACAGTGTAGACGACCGCCTCGATTGGAATCTCGTTGGCGACAGCATTGCGCCTCGGCGCCAGAGCGACGATGTAACGGCCGCCGCGCGTCGCCGCGAGAGCTTTCCCCGACCCGATCGTGAAGGGCGTCGCTGCCACATTTGCGCCCGGTGTCGTCTCACGCGCGGTGATCACACCGCGCTGGCTCTCGACCGAGTAGGTCCGCTTCCCTGCGGTCACCTGAATCGGCCTCGCTCCGCTCATGTCAACCGGGACCGACACATCGAGTATCGGTCCGTTCAGCCATCGCGGGACCACGAGCTGTGCGCCCGCCGGCAGCGTCCCATGGAACGCACCAGTATTCGGATCGAGAGCGGCCCATGACTCGGAGCCCTCACTGTCCTCCGCTTTCGCCGGATTGTTGCCGAGCGCGATCGCCGAGCCGTCAACAGTCCACCGCACTCGCCATCCACGCGCGATGGGGAACGTATGCGGCGCCGCGGCGTCGGCTGCACCCGGCGCACGGACGTCTGCTGGAATGTGAATCACTCCCGGCTGCGCGATCGCCCGCGCCATCGACATTCCGCTCGAAGCGAATGAGCCCTGAATGACGGTTGCCGTATCCATTCCCGTGCGCCGGGCGAGGACGATCCATTCCTGGGGCGGAATGGTGTCGGACTCGGCCCCCCTCACGACGTAGGCGCGCGAGAACGCGATCGACTGCCAATCGGGCGCCGGCGTTACGTCCCAGACGCTGTCCATCCGCGCCTGGAAGTTCCGCGTCTCGCTTCCGAAAAAGAACGCGTCCGGAACCGGTTCGTTCTCGACTCCGGCGGGATCGACGACTACCAGGATGCCCGAGCTGTCGGGCGATAACAGCCAGCGAACATGCGATGCCATTCCGTACGTGCCCTGGTTCACTGGCGTCGCGCTCACGACAGGACTCGTGTGTGAAACAGTGCTGTCGGCGCTGGAGGAGTCCTTCGACATCTCGATGCAGGCGCTTGTTACGAGGGGCGCGAGAGCGAAGAGCATTCGCGCCGCGGGGCGATTCTTGTTCATGATCAGGGCTTCGGTTGGGGCGCGACTCGGGAGGCCGCAGTGCGTCAGCTACAGACTAGGTTACGCCCGTTGCCCTTGGCGCGATAGAGCGCTATGTCGGCCGCACGGAACAGATCCTCCACCGATTCCAGTCGCGGCGACGGATAGGTCGCAACGCCGATGCTCGTCGTGATATGGATCTGCTGCGATTCGCCGAGCTGGAACGCGTGCGTGGCGATCTTTTCGCGAATGCGCTCGGCGAATGCCACCGCCCCATGTCGTCCCGTCTCGGGAAGCACGACCACGAACTCCTCGCCGCCGTATCGTGCAACCATGTCCACGGCACGCACCGCGCACTGGAGAATTGTCGCCACCGCTGCGAGCACGTCATCGCCTGCGATGTGACCGTATGTATCGTTGATCAGCTTGAAATGATCGAGATCGATGAGGAGCATCGACAGCGGTGCGTTGTATCGGCGCACCCTCTCCATCTCCGCCACCAGGCGAATCGTCAGCGCGCGACGGTTGACGAGCTGCGTCAGCGGATCGGTGTGCGCGAGAGCCTCGAGGCGGTGATTGTCCGCGCGCGCGAGCTCGATTGCGTTTGCCCGCTGAATGGCGGCGACTCCACTCCGTACCACTGTGGACGCGAACTCCACGTCGGCCGCATCGAACCTCGGCTCCTCGCTCGTCCGCCGGAGAAGGAAGACGCCCATCGTTTCGCCGTCGATTGGAAATGGAAGCGCCATCACCGAGCGGACAGTCACCCGCGTCCCCTCCCGGGCCCAGCTGTCCCTGAGCTGCGAGTAGAGCGGCGACGAATCCAGATCCGGAATGAGAACCGGTATCTGGCCGTTCAGCGCGGCGACGACCTCCGGATAACGCTCGAGCTCGATTTCCAGGTCGTGCAAGTACGGTTGCTCGAAGGCAGTTACGACAATCCCGGTGCGAGCACCGGGATTCGCCCTGATTACGGACGCATGAGAGAGACGGAGTGCACGCGCCAGCCGACGCGCTAGAAAATGAAAGATCTCATCAGTTGGAAGATCTCCCATCACCTCGTGGAGGATGTCTACCAGGTGAGCGCGTGATTCCCCTTCCTCTCGCACGCGCTGAAGCTCCGCCTCTGCAATTCGCAGGGCCGTCTTCAGCGATTGGAGCTCGTTCAATGCCTGTGGTTCCAAGCGTGGCAGCCCCGGTTGAATGACTCACTCTTCGTCCGCAACTGCCTCGACTTCGTCTTCAGGCGCAGACGAATCATCCCCGTTTGATTCCCCGTCTTCTTCCGGAATCACGCGAGCGACGGCGGTCAGCACATCCCCTTCATCCAGATTGACGAGCCGCACCCCCTGCGCGATACGTCCGGTCACACGGATCTGCGCCACCGAGGAACGGATGATTACGCCGTTTCTGGTAATCAGCATGATCTCGTCCTCGGGAAGAACCTCCATCACGCCCACGACATCGCCGGTTTTCTCCGTGCGATTGACAGTGATTATTCCCGTCCCGCCGCGCCGCTGGACGCGATAATCATCGATGTGCGAGCACTTGCCGAGTCCCTTTTCGGTCACGACGAGAATTGTCGCGTCGCGCTTGATGACCACCATTCCGACAAGTGAGTCGCCGGGACGAAGCCGGATTCCGTTCACACCGGTCGTGTCGCGCCCCATCTCGCGGACGTCCATCTCGTGGAAGCGCACCGAGAGGCCGTGCTTGGTGGCGAGCACGATGTCGTTCGACCCGCTTGTCACCTGGACGTCGATCAGCTCGTCGCCCGGCTCGATCTTGATGGCCTTGATCCCCGTGGTGCGGATGTTCGAGTACTGGGATAGTGCGCTCTTCTTCACGGTTCCCTTTCTGGTGCAAAAGAGCAGGAACTGCGTGTCGCTGAACTCACGCACGGGGACGATTGACTTGATCCGCGTGTCGGGGTTGACGTTGATGAGGTTCACGATCGGCTTGCCCTTTGCCGCGCGTCCCGCCTGTGGGATCTCGTGCACCTTGAGCCAGAAGCAGCGGCCATCGTCGGTGAAGCAGAGGAGATAGTCGTGCGTCGAGCCGATGAACAATCGCTCGATGAAATCCTCGTCCTTCAGTCCCTGCCCGCTCAACCCGCGCCCGCCTCGGCGCTGCTTGCGGTACGTGGAGACCGACGTCCGCTTGATGTATCCCGAGTGGGAAATGGTGATGACCATGTCTTCTTCGGCGATCAGATCTTCGATCGTGAACTCGCCTTCGTCACTCGTGATCTCCGAGCGTCGGTCGTCGCCGTAGCGCTTCGCTGCTTCCTGGAGCTCTTCGCGCATGATCGCCATCCGGCGGGGTCGCGAAGCGAGAATCGACCGCAGCTCCTTGACGAACGCGCGCACTTCCTTGAGCTCCGCGTCGAGCTTGTCGATCTCGAGGCCGGTGAGCTTGGCGAGGCGCATGTTGAGGATCGCTTCAGCCTGCCGCTCGCTCAGCTTGAACCGCTTCTGAAGCTGTGCGCTCGCAGTCGGCGTGTCGGCGGCAGCGCGGATGAGCTTGATCACCGCGTCGATGTTGTCGACCGCGATCTTGAGGCCTTCGAGGATGTGCTCGCGCTCCACCGCCTTGTCGAGCTCGAACTGCGTCCGCCGGACGATCACCGTGTGGCGGTGCTCGATGTAGTGCTCCAGCACTTCCTTTAGCGGCATGATCTTAGGCACGAGTCGTCCCGTGTGCGAATCGGGGACGAGCGCGAGCATGATCACGCCGAACGTGGACTGCATCGGCGTGTGCTTGTAGAGCTGATTGAGCACGACGCGCGGAATCGCATCGCGCTTTAGCTCGATGACGATGCGCATCCCGTCCTTGTCGGATTCGTCGCGGAGATCCGAGATACCCTCGAGCTTCTTGTCGCGCACGAGCTCGGCGATGTCACCGACCAGCTTCGACTTGTTGACCTGATACGGGAGCTCGTTGATGACGATCTGCGACTTGTTGGACGACTCCTTTTCCTCGATCACCGCGCGAGCGCGCATCACGATGCGGCCGCGTCCGGTCTCCTGGTAATCCTTGATCCCCGCTCGGCCGTAGATGTAGCCACCCGTCGGGAAATCCGGACCCTTCACAATCTTGCGCAGCTCGGCGACTGTGATTTCCGGATTGTCGATCATCGCGATCGTGGCGTTCACCACTTCGGCGATGTTATGAGGGGGAATGTTTGTCGCCATGCCGACGGCGATGCCCGATGATCCATTGATCAGGAGGTTCGGAACCGCGGAGGGGAGAACTGTCGGCTCCTGGAGGCGGTCGTCGAAGTTGGGCGCGAAATTGACCGTGTTCTTGTCGATGTCGGCGAGCATTTCCATCGCGATTCGCGTGAGGCGCGCTTCGGTGTACCGGTACGCGGCTGCTGAATCGCCATCGACGCTGCCGAAGTTTCCCTGGCCGTCAACGAGCGGGTAACGGAGCGAGAAGTCCTGCACCATGCGGACGATCGCGTCGTAGACCGACGAGTCGCCGTGCGGGTGGTATTTGCCGAGCACGTCGCCGACGACTGTTGCGGACTTCTTGTAGGGGCGGCCGGGAACGAGTCCGAGCTCGTTCATGGAGTAGAGCACGCGCCGGTGGACCGGCTTGAGACCGTCTCGCACGTCGGGGAGTGCGCGTGAGACGATGACGCTCATCGAGTAGTTGAGGAACGATTCCCTGACCTCTTCGTGGATCAGCCGGGGAAGAATTCGCTCTCGGTTGTTTGGAGCGGTCATTGATTATTTGAGGCGTTCAGGTCGGGCGAAGGGGTGTTTTTGGGGCCCGGTTGCACAGTCTTGAAATATAGCCCAAAGAGGCGCCGAAATCAACGTTCCACCGGCGCGATAAAGCGTTATGGCGCAAGCACTTACAAAGGGATTGTATCGGGGGCCGTTTTATCGGGCGAAGCGGAATATTGCGACGGCCGAAAATTTCGATTCGCAAGCTCTTTTCTAAGGACGTCGAGGCCGTAAGCGAGACGCGATTTGACTGTACCCAAGGCGATCTCCAAAGCCTCGGCGATCTCGGTGTGCGTCAGACTCTCGAGGTAGTGCATCCGGAGTACGACCTGGCTCGCAGGAGGGAGGGCATCGACCAGGGACGGGAGTACAGCGAGGAGCTCAGGCTCGAAGCGGTCATCGGCTTCGGGGTTTTCCAGGCTGGCCAATTCATCATCACGCAGAGTTTCGCTCCATCGTTTCTCCGAGCGCGATTTACGGATCGCCGTCCTGGTGGCGATTCGATAGGCCCAGGCTTTCAGCCACAGTGAATCGCGGAGGGTTTTCAGTTTACGGCTGATCGTGAACAGCGAATCCTGAAGCACGTCGAGCGCGATATCGGAGTCGCGCACGATTGCGAGCACATGTCGATAGAGCGGGTCCTGGAGCGACCGGAGTAGTTGGTCGAGCGCGTCGCGATCACCCGACTGCGCGCGGGCAACGAGGAGCGAGAGCTCTCGAGCTGTCGCCGGGTGGCCGCTGGATGGAGCAGTGGCTCGCCCCTCCACCATGGGATTCGGCTGGCCGCTATTGGGGCGGCGGGATCTGATCGCCTAGCGCGGAGCGCCGGGATCCATCGCCAGCAACACGCGGCCGATCGAGCGCGACACGTGCCCCGCGAGGGCGATGAGGCCGAGGCTCAGGACCATGTAGTTCAGCATGAAGAGAACGAAGAGCAGCCGGTCGACGCGATCGTGCCAGTCGAGCAGTCGGAGTGCGACGAAGAGCAGGAGAGCTTCGACGAGGGCAGCTCCGATCAACGCGCCCCGCATCAGTTTGTCGCTGCGCTCCATGCGATCGAGGACACTTTGGCGGACTGTGTCGAGATTCTGGGCGGACATGGGTTCAGTATCTCCAAATGAGGTTTTGCATGCAAAGCTACCTGAGATTCCAGGACAGGATGGCCCAGCCCATCACCACTGCTTCAACGATGGCGAAGATGATGAGGAAGCGTCGCATCGCGGGCGTTGTGGACAGCATGTTCCTTGAGGTCATAGTATCTACCCAGAGAGCAAATGAGGATTCGGACTAAGTCTCCACTTTGCATGAGGCCTCGACTCGTCAAATGGTTCGGATCGAGCCACTTTTCCTTCCACTGGTCGTCCTAACTCAACCCGAACCACACCAATGGCCTCCGAATACCACGCCAGCCGCTTCACATCGGGAAACCGGATCTTTCCCGCGAGCATTACCGTCGACGGCAATCAGATCAGGTATCGAAAGAGCAGGTGGTTCGGGCTTACCGAGGAAGCGATCAACTGCCAGCACGTATCGTCCCTCCGAGTGAATCGCGGGATGATCTGGTCGAACATGACCATCGAGACCTCGGGCGGCTCTCAGCCCATTGTGATCAATGGACTCTCGCACGGCGCAGCCGAAGCTATCGAGGCCGCCGTTCGCAAGGCACAGGCAGAAGAGGTCGGGAAAGAGTAGCGGAGCGCTAGACGGCCTCGCGCGTTCGGCCTTAGTGCGTCGGCCCGTCGTAGCTTGCAGCCTCGACCTCATCCTCCAGGTCGAGCTGGGCATCAGCTCGATCGATCGCGTCCTTTTCTGCGCGATAGCGGGCGTACCACTCGCGAGTCACCTCACCCGCCAGCTCGCGGTTGCCGAGCCCGAACGCAAGCGCGAGCGCCAGCGCAACCGCGCCAAACAAAATCGCGAATGCGGTCGTGACGATCTCGCTCGCGACACCGAGCTCCTGTAGCGCCATGAATACCGCGAGTACGATCACGCCGCCCTTGCCGACACGTGACAGCGTCGGGCCACCGTGCAGCCCGCCTGCCGACGCCATGATCAGCCCGCCGACGAATCCGCCGAGCACGATGCCGACGATGATGATTACGATGGCGGCGATGACGCTCGGGATGTAGCTGACCAGCTCCGAGAAAACGTTCGCCAGCGACTGGAGACCCAGCGCATTGGCGGCAACGAGCATCACCGTGAACATCACGAACCAGAAGACGACGCTCGCCGCAATCCTGGTTGGGTTCAGATGCGAACCGGCGCGCTCGACGGCGTCCATCACTCCGCCGCGCTCGAGGAGATGGTTGAACTTTATCTTGCGGAGAACCCTCTCCGTTCCCTTCTCGAACAGCCGTGCGAGGAGATAGCCCGCGAAGAGAATGACCATCGCGCCGAACAGCGCAGGCACGTAGCGGTACAATTGCTCGAAGCTGTCCTGAAGCCGGTCGGAAAAGGCCACGGCGGTGGTATCGCCCACTGGTGACTCTCTACTGAAGTGCGTGATTACAGCGCTTAAGAATAGCAGACGCAGCCGGCTTTCGCTCGCTAATTCCGCGTGCCCCGCCTTACGTCGAAAATGGCGCTCCGGTGACAGCGGGGACAGATCAGCCACTCGCGCCGCCGCGCATAGCCAAGCCCGAACGAGCCCCCGCCGATTGGACGCTGCGTCATCGCCACATGGCAGCGGGGACACTCCGAAGAGGAGCTTTCCGCGTAAGTGTCACGTATCTGCACGAGCTCGTCGGCCGAGTACTGGGCGCTCTCGGTCATGCAACTCGCACCACTATCTTGCCGAACTGATTGCCGCTGGCGAGCCGGGCGAAAGCTTCCCGCCCCTTCTCGAGTGCGAACACCGAATCCACCACCGGGAAGAGCCGTCCTTCCGTGAGCTCCTTCGCCACTGCGTCGAATTCGGCGTCGTTTCCCATCGTCGAGCCCATGATCGTCCACTGATTCCAGAAAAGCCGGCGTATGTCGGTCTCCACCATGGGACCCGATGTCCCGCCGCAAGTCACCAGTCGCCCCCGTTTTCCCAGGGCGCCAAGCGATTGCTTCCAGGTGTCATGTCCGACGTTGTCCAGCACCACGCTCACGCCCCGCTTTCCGGTGCGCGACCGGATTTCCTTCGCGACATCAGTCGCTCGGTAGTTCAGCGTCTCGTCGGCGCCGAGCTTTCGTGCGCGTTCCAGCTTCTCATCGCTGCTCGAAGTGACCCATACCCGCGCACCGAGCTGCTTCGCAATCCCGAGCGCTGCCAGGGCAACCCCGCCGCCAATCCCCCAGATCAGTACTTCATCGGTCGGACCGACGCCGGCACGGGTGACCACCATTCGCCATGCCGTGATTGCCGCAAGCGTGTACGCCGCCGCGATCTCGGATGGAATCTCACCGGGAATTCGCCGCACATTCCCGGCCGGCACGACCACATACTCGGCCAATGTCCCCGGGTGATGTTCGCCGAGTATGCCGAAGCGCACGCAGAGCGATTGCTCTCCGGCGCGGCAGTACTCGCACGTGCCGTCGCTGATTCCGGGATTGATGATGACGGTGTCGCCGGCTTTGACTTCCGTAACAGCGCCGTCGCCAATCGCGTCCACGACACCGGTTGCGTCAGCGCCCATCACCCACGGCGGCCGGAGCGTGAGTCCCGGCAGTCCCTGAAGCATGAAGAGATCGAGGTGATTCAGTCCTGCCGCGGTCACGCATACGCGTACCTGTCCCGCGGAAACTTCGGGGACTGGCAGATCGGTGCGGTACTCGAGCTGGTCGAGTCCGCCGTGCGCGGAGATGGTGAGTGCTCGCAACGAAAACCTCGAGCGTTATATTCAGAGCCGCACGCCCTGCGTGCGCGATGCCGCCGGAAGATACCGGGTTTGTTCTCTTTCCGCTCTCACCTGAATGCTACCCATAAAGGTCCCGCCGCTGGGTGAATCGATCGTCGAAGCGACGGTCTCACGCTGGCTCAAGAACGAGGGCGAGGCAGTCGCCAGCGGCGACACTCTGGTGGAGCTCGAGACGGACAAGATCACGGTCGAAGTTCCGGCTCCTCGCGCCGGCATGCTCGCGAAACGCTCAGCTGCCGAAGGTGCCGTCTTGAAGGTCGGCGACCTGCTCGGCGAGCTCGACGAGACCGCGACGGGCGCCGTCGCTTCATCAGGCGGTGAAGCCCGTGCGACTACGGCGGTGGGAGCGCCGACAGCCGCAGCTACTCCTTCGGGTACCGGTGCGGCTACCCCTGCCCCGCCAGCAAAGGCACCGAGCGCCGGGGCTCCTTTGGGAGACGGCAGCGTCAAGTCGTCACCTGCCGCCCGCCGAGTTGCTGCGGAATCGGGGATCGATGTCGCGTCAGTCGCTGGCACGGGCCGCGGTGGTGTTGTGAGCAAGCCTGACGTTCTC
>JAHFCS010000030.1 GCA_023249395.1 Gemmatimonadota bacterium | reverse complement strand
CGCGCCCCGCACCGGTCACGACCGGCTCCGGACGCGTCGCCCTCTTTCTTGTGGGTGGCTCGGCAGGCCCGATGTCCACGACTTCTTCGGCCTCGCCGTCGGTCTGACCATCCGACTGGAGCTCGGGAATGTCCTCGAGCACGCCAAGATCGTTGTAGCGCTGCTTGGGTCGCGCTGGCTGTGACGATGGCCCACGTTGAGCGGTTGCACTGCCATCCTCAGACGCTCCATCGCCCTGGAAATCCACCAGCGGCCCACCGAAGCTGATCTGCGCGCGGAGGAAACGCTCCGTGAACGTGTGATAAACGTCGTTCATCAGGTCCACGAACATCGTGTACGCCTCGTGCTTGTACTCGATGAGCGGATCCTTCTGCCCCCATGACCGATAGTGGATCGCGTTCCGAAGCTGGTCGAGATCATAGAGGTGATCCTTCCACTTCTCGTCCAGGACGTTGAGCATCACCAGCGACAGCAAGCGATCGCCGAATTCGGCGAGACCCGTCAGCTTGTCGTTGAACGCCTTCTTCGCCGACTCGACCGCGTTCGCCTGTGCGTCCTCCATCGACGTGGGATGCTCTGCACCGTCTTCGAATGACGGCACCGTCAGCAGATAGTGCATCAGGATGTCCTGCCTGAGCAGCGTGAAGTCCCAGTCCTCTACCGAGTCGTAATCGGCTAGAGCTGTCTCCACCCGGCGGGCGATTCCCTTCTCGATCATCTTCTCCGCTTCGCCCTTCAGCTCCTCGCCGCCGTCGAGAGCGAACGACCGCAGCGAGTAGATCACCTCGCGCTGCTGGTTCATCACGTCGTCGTACTCGAGCAGCCGCTTGCGAGACTGAAAGTTCTGAAGCTCAACACGCTTCTGCGCCTGCTCGATCGAGCGTGTGATCAGCGGATGCGTCAGCATCTCGCCCTCTTCCGCGCCCATGCGGTCCATCAGCTTGGCGATCCTGTCGCTCCCGAAAAGTCGCATCAGGTCGTCTTCGAGAGACAGGAAGAACTGGGACGTTCCCGGATCTCCCTGTCGGCCAGCGCGACCGCGCAGCTGTCGGTCGATGCGCCGCGACTCGTGGCGCTCAGATCCGATGATGTGCAGCCCGCCGATCTCTTCGACGTCGATCAGATTTCCTTCTGGATCCTTGATCCGCGACGGCTGTGACACCGTCACGCCTTCGCCTAGTTTGATATCGGTTCCGCGCCCGGCCATGTTCGTCGCGATGGTCACTCCGCTCGGCTGCCCGGCGCCGGCGACAATCTCCGCCTCACGCTGGTGATACTTCGCGTTCAGCACGTTGTGCACGATCCCGGCGCGCTTGAACATCCGCGACAGCGTCTCTGACACATCCACGCTCACGGTTCCGACGAGTACCGGGTAGCCGAGCTTGTGCAGCCGCTCGGTCTCTTCGAGCATTGCGTTGTATTTCTCGCGGCGCGTCTTGTAGACCAGGTCCTGCCGGTCATCCCTGATCACAGGCCGATTGGTCGGAATTACCGACACGTCGAGCCCGTAGATCTCGTGGAACTCGGTCTCCTCCGTCTCCGCGGTTCCAGTCATTCCCGATAGCTTGCTGTACATGCGGAAGTAATTCTGGATGGTGATCGTTGCGAGAGTCTGCGTCTCGCCCTTCACCTGGACTCCTTCCTTGGCTTCGACCGCCTGATGGAGTCCCTCCGACCAGCGGCGTCCGGGCATCGTCCGCCCGGTGAATTCATCAACGATCAGCACCTGCCCTTCCTGCACGACGTAGTTCACGTCCTTCTCGTACAGCGCGTGCGCGCGCAGAAGCTGGTGGACGATGTTGAGCTTCTCGCTCTTCGCGGCGTACTCGACGTTGATCGCCTGCCGCGTCGTAAGCTTCTCTTCCGGCGTCATATCCGGATCGTGATCGATCCGGTGAACTTCCTGCGAGATGTCCGGCAGTACGAACGAGTCGTGATCGTTGGGCGACATGTAGTCAACGCCCTGATCAGTCAGGTGGACGCTATGTCCCTTCTCGTCGAGGACGTAGAGAAGACTCTCCTCCAACTCCCTGAACTGCTGCTTCCCCGCGGGGAGTTTTCTGTCGGCGAGGTGCTGGAGCTCCATCTTCTGGACGAGCTGCTTGACGCCCGTTTCCTGAAGTGCCTTCAGCAGCCGCTTGTTCTTCGGCGCGCCAAGCTGCGCCTGGTAGAACTTGAGCGCCGCTTCGTCGGTGTCTCCAGCTTCGAGAGCGCGCTCGCCGTCGGCGACGAGGACGTTGCTCAGGTCGCTCTGACGCTTGACGAGTCTCGCGACGCCGGCATTGTGAACCGCGTACTCGGCATCGGATTCGTTGCCCACCGGTCCGGAGATGATGAGCGGCGTCCGCGCTTCGTCGATGAGCACCGAGTCCACTTCGTCGACGATCGCGTAAACGTGTCCCCGTTGCACGCGTTGCTCGTTCGCCACCACCATATTGTCGCGCAGGTAGTCGAACCCGAACTCGTTGTTCGTACCGTAGGTGATGTCGCACTCGTACGCCGCGCGCCGCTCGAGCGTGCCGGGGTCGGTATCGTCGAGACACCCAACAGTCAGTCCGAGATACTTGTAAACGTGGCCCATCCACTCCGAGTCGCGCCGCGCAAGGTAGGAGTTGACCGTGATCAGATGCGCGCCCTTTCCGGGGAGCGCATTGAGATAGAGCGGCAGTGTCGCGACCAGCGTCTTTCCTTCACCCGTCGCCATTTCGGCGATCTTCCCGAGGTGCAGCTCGATGCCTCCCATGAGCTGTACGTCGTACGGGATCATGTTCCACTCCATCTCGCGACCGGTTACCATCACGGTCGTGCCGAGGAGTCGGCGGGCAGCCTCTCGCACTGTCGCGAATGCCTCGGGCAGAAGCTCGTCGAGAATCTCGGCTGTCGCATTGCGGAGGTCGGCCTCGACGCCGCCACGACCGTCAACGCCACTCAGCTCTGTGTCGATCCGCTCGCGCTCTGCCGGGTCGGCCGTCCCATGCTTTTCGGCCTTGAGCTGGGCGATTCTCGCCTCGAGGTCGCGGGTCGCTTCGGCGATGCGCGCACGGAATATCTCCGTCTGTGCTCGGAGCTCTTCGTCCGAGACTGTCTGGAGCCGCTCGTATTCCTCGTTTATCGCATCGACGATCGGCTGGACACGCTTGCGCTCACGTTCGTGCCTCGTGCCGAAAACGCCCTGCAACATCCCCTTGAGCATCTCTTACCCCTCGACCGGCGCCGCGCTGTCACTCATTCCGACCGCGCCGTTCTGTATGAATTCTCGGCGAAGATGTAGCGCTCCACCGACTCAGCCACGAATCCCCTGATCGACTTGCCCTCGTGAAGCCGCCGCCTGATCTCAGACGAGGATACATCCATCCGGCGGGTATTGATCCGCGTCACTCCCGCGAGCGAAATCTCGGTCGCCTCCCGGCCGCCGTCCGCGCGTGCGAGCACCGCCAGTCTTGCGAGCTCCCGTATTCGCTCCGGCGATTTCCATCCGCCGAAGGTCACCAGCGCGTCCATCCCGACGATCAGAAAGAGCTCTGCCCCCGGCCGTTCGGCCGCCAGGGCTTCGAGCGTATCAACCGTGTAAGATAACCCGCCCCGGGCGATTTCGACCTCGCTCACCTCGAACCGGGGGTCGTCGCCCACCGCGCGGCGCACCATCTCGAGTCGATCCTTTGGGGACGCAACCGCGGGTGCACCTGTTTTCAGCGGCTGGGCCGCCGCCGGCACGAAGATCAGCTTGTCCAGAGAAAGCGCTTCGTACGCATCCACCGCGGCGAGCATGTGACCGACGTGTGGTGGGTCGAAAGTCCCGCCGAGGACGCCGAGTCGCAAAGCCTAGTGGGAGGCGACCGGCGCCGCCGCTGGCCCACATTGGCGCGCGATATCCCGGTCGGACGGATACACCTTGCGCGCCGCGTCACAGAGATCGCGGGCGTCATCCTTGTAATTGATCGCCAGGTACGCCTCGTGGAGCCGGAGATACGCGTCTCGTGTCCTGGGAGCGGCGGGATGCAGTCGGATCACATCCTTGTAGTAGATGATCGCCGAGTCGTACGCCTTACGCTTCAGATAGTGCGTCCCCGTCTCGTAGTCCTTTGTCGCAAACCACTCGTCGAGCTTCGCCATCTGCTCACCAACGCGCGGCATGAGCGGCGAGTTTGGATACAAGGCGAGAAATGTCTGGAATTGCGTCAACGCGGATTCTCCGTACTGCGCATCTAGAACCGGCTTTCGCCACATCGACTGATAGGCGAGGCCCGAATAGAACAAACCGTCGTCGGCCAGGGTGTCTTCCGGAAACTGTTCGTAGATTCGGCTATAGGTCTTGGCCGCCAGCAGGCGGTCGCCGTTCTTGTCCTGCGACTTTCCCAGGAAGAAAAGGGCGGTCGGCATGCGTGGATCGCGCGCCGGAAGCTCCGTCGTCAATCGCTCGAATGCTTTCGCGGCATTGTCGTAATGCTTCGCGTCGTATTGGGCCATCGCCGCCTTGGAGAGCGTGTTCATGTCCGGATATGTCGCCGCGTTGAACGCCGGCCTGCACGCACCGGCCAGCAGCGCCATAACGACCAGAACACGCCTGAGTCTCATGCGTATTCTCCTACCCTCGGCGGGGCGGGTTGTTCACGCGCGACGCGCCCAATCGAGTAGTAGCTGATTCCCAGCTCCCGCATCTTGTCGGGGTCGTAGAGATTCCTGCCGTCGACTACCAGCGGCCGCCTCAGCGACGCCTTGACCCGCGCGAAGTCCGGGTGCCGGTACTCGTTCCAATCCGTCACCACGACCAGCGCGTCTGCCTTCTCCAGCGCGTCGTAGTTGGTCTCGGCGTACCGGATCCTGTCCCCGAGGCGGTGGCGCGCTTGCTTCATCGCGGCCGGGTCGTGACCGCAGACGGTCGCTCCGGCGGTGAGCAGATCCTCGATCAGCGTCAGTGACGGCGCGTCACGCATGTCGTCTGTCTGCGGCTTGAACGCCAATCCCCAGATCGCGATGTGCATCCCGCTGAGGTCGTCGCCAAGGGCCTCCCGAAGCTTCTCGCCGAGCCTGAGCTTCTGTCTCCCGTTCACTTCCTCGACGGCCGACAGCACCTGGAGCCCCATTCCCATCTCCGCGCCGGTTCGCACGAGTGCCTTCACGTCCTTGGGGAAACACGACCCTCCGTAGCCGGGCCCCGGGAAGAGAAACGAGTGACCGATCCTCGAGTCGCTGCCGATTCCCTTCCTTACCATGTCCACGTTGGCACCGACGAGCTCGCAGAGATTCGCGATCTCGTTCATGAACGAGATGCGCGTCGCCAGCATCGCGTTGGCCGCGTATTTCGTCATTTCGGCCGATGCGATGTCCATGAAGATGATCGGGTTTCCCGTGCGCACGAACGGCGAATAGATCTCCGCCATCATGTCGCGTGCGAACTCGCTCGCCACTCCGAGGACTACCCTGTCGGGCTTCATGAAGTCGTCGACCGCCGCACCTTCCTTGAGGAACTCGGGATTGCTGCACATGTGGAAGGGGAATCGCGCTGTTTTCCTGATCTCGGCTGCGACCTTGACTGCCGTCCCTACCGGCACGGTGGACTTGGTGACGATCACCATCTCCCGTGCCATGTGCTTGCCCACCTCACGGGCCACGGCCAGCACATGCTGGAGATCCGCCGAGCCGTCCTCGTCGGGCGGGGTGCCGACGGCGACGAACAGAACGTCGGCCGACGCAATGGCGGCCCCGATGTCGGTGGTGAAGCGGAGCCTGCCGTCCTGCTGATTCCGCTCGACGAGATCCTCGAGTCCGGGTTCGTAGATCGGAAGGACATTCCGCTTCAGACCCTCGATCTTCGACTCGACGACGTCGGCACAGACAACATCATTGCCGGTTTCCGCGAGGCATGCGCCCACGACGAGACCGACATATCCGGTTCCAACTACTGAAATGTTCATTGATTCAGTTGAGGTTCACGCAATTGCCATGTCAGGCGCCGATTTCTCGGCGCCGGTTCCGCTGCCGCCGCGCACGAGGCCGGCGGTGGCGTTTCTCGTGTCCACCACCGCCGCCGCGAGGTCCACCACCCGCTGGTAGTCCACCGCCGTGTGATCGGTGATGATGACGACGGCGTCGGCTCTCGCCAGCTCGGCGTCGGTGAACGGAACACTGAAACGTTCGTGCCCGTCCTCACGAAACGAGGCGACATGCGGATCGTGATAAACGACGTCCGCGCCGCGCTCCTCGAGCATACGGATGACGTCGAGCGCAGGGCTTTCACGCATGTCGTCGATGTCGCGCTTGTAGGCGACGCCGAGGACAAGGATCCGGCTCCCGTTCACCGGTTTCCGCTTTTCGTTCAGCGCCTGGTCCACACGCTGAACGACGAGCGCCGGCATCTCGCTGTTGATCTCGCTCGCGAGATCGATGAACCGCGTCTTGTAGTTCAGGGTCCGCATCTTCCACGCGAGGTAATGCGGGTCGAGCGGAATACAGTGTCCGCCAATCCCCGGGCCGGGAGTGAACTTCATGAACCCGAATGGCTTCGTCGCGGCGGCTTCGATCACTTCCCAGACGTTGACTCCCAGTTTGTCGCAGACGATCTGCATCTCGTTGACGAGGCCGATGTTCACCGACCGGAACGTATTCTCCAGCAGCTTCACAAGCTCCGCTGTCTCCGTGCTCGATACCGGCACGATCGTCTCGAGGCACGAAGCGTAGAGCGCTGTCGCCACTTCCGTACATGCAGGGCTTATTCCACCGACGACTTTCGGCGTGTTCTTTGTGTTCCAGACCGGATTGCCCGGATCGACGCGCTCTGGACTGAATGCGAGGAACACATCCTCGCCCACAGTGAGTCCCGCCGCCTCGAGCTTGGGTTGCATCAGATCGCGCGTCGTCCCGGGATAGGTCGTGCTCTCGAGCACGATCAGAAGACCCGGGTGACAGTTCCGGGCGATGGCGTCGGCCGCCGCGATCACGTAGCTCATGTCGGGATCGCGCGTCTTTGCAAGAGGCGTTGGCACCGCGATCAGGATCGCATCCGTCTCGCGGAGACGCGACTCTTCCGTCGTCGCCTCGAACTTTCCTTCGGCAACGAGCTCGGCAATCTCGGCCGTCGGCACGTCCTTGATGTGCGACTCGCCGCGCATAAGGCCGGTGACGACGTTCTCGGTCACGTCGTAGCCGATGACGTGGAAGCCTACCTTCGCGAACTCGAGCGCCAGCGGCAAGCCGACGTACCCGAGACCGACGACGCCGATGCAGGCGTTCCGCTCGACCAGCTTCGCAAGCAGCCGCTCCTTCATCGTGTTCCCGCCGGTTTTCTTATCAGTGCCCATAGAATTCCCTCACCGCGCCTGCAACCTCGTCAAGCTGACCTTCAGTGAGCTCCGGATAGATCGGGAGCGACAGGACCTCCTTCGCCGCTTTCTCGCTCTCGGGACAGGCGCCCTCGCGATATCCCAGATAGGCGAAGCACGGCTGGAGGTGCAGCGGCAACGGATAGTAGATCGAGTTGCCGATACCCTTCGCCTTGAGATGCGCCTGCAGATCGTCGCGTCGTACGACGCGAAGTGTGTACTGGTTGTAGATCGAGACGTTCTGCTGATCGATCACCGGCGTCTTCACCTCGGCGAGCCCGGCGAACGCCGCATCGTAGTACGCTGCGTTCCGCCGCCGCGCCGAGCTCCACTTCTCGAGATGAGGGAGCTTGGCGAGCAGCACCGCCGCCTGGAGGGCGTCGAGCCGGCTGTTATACCCCACTTCATCGTGGAAGTAATTCTTGAGGCCTCCGTGCACGCGAAGCCGTCGCAGCCTGGTTGCCAGCGACTCGTCCTGAGTGACGATCATTCCGCCGTCGCCGTAGCCGCCCAGGTTCTTCGAGGGAAAGAAGCTGAACGTGCCGATCGTGGCTGACTCGCCGGCGCGAATCTTCTTCCCGGCGATATCGCGCGAGGCACCAATCGACTGCGCGGCATCCTCGATCATGGGCAGGTTGGGAATTGCAGCGCCAATTGCGTCGAGCGGTGCGAGCTGTCCGAACAGATCGACCGGCATGATCGCCTTCGTGGCGGGCGTTACAGCTGCCGCCATGGCCTGAGGCGAGACATTGAAGTTGTCCGGATCGATGTCGGCGAAAACGGGACGCGCGCCGACGTTATGAATCGTCCCCGCAGTCGCGAAGAAGGTGAACGGCGTCGTCACGACGTCGTCGCCGCGGCCGACGTCGAGCGCCCTGAGCGCCAGGAGCAGTGCGTCGGTGCCGTTGGCGCAGCCGACGGCGAAGCGAGTCCCCGACAGCTCGGCGACGGCATTTTCGAGCTGCTCGACGGGCCGCCCGAGGATGAACGCCTGATCTTCGACGACACTCTTAATGGCGGCCAGGACGTCGTCGCGAATCGTCGCGTACTGGGCGCGGAGATCTAAAAGAGGAACAGGCATACTCTATAACCAATCCGCAGTTCGCTTAGCCTAATCCGCAGTACGCAGTTTTTGTTCATAGCCTGGAAAGATGCCCGATTCACCGTCGTAATGGCAGCGGGACGTCGCATCCGGTCTTCGCCGATTCGTAGATCCCGAGGATGAGCTCCAGCGACTTCCGGCCCGCCCGCCCGTCGGTATCCGGCTTTGCCTCGCCGCGAAGCACCGCGAGGACGTTCCGGTAATAGCCTTCGTGGCCAAAGCCGTAGACGTTCGGCGGATTGCTGTCGAGACTGCGGATCAGCTCGTCGTCGGCATCGCTGTCGGCGAATTCCCAGTGCTCCACCTTGTTGACCGCGGTCCCACCGATCTTGACCGTCCCCTTCTCGCCGAGAATCGTCAGCGAGCCCTCCATGTTCTTCGGATAGGTCAACATCGTCACCTCGATCACTCCGAGCGCGCCGGACCGGAAGCGAAGAATCGCCACCCCCGAGTCCTCGGTCTCAATGCGGCGGGCAAGCGTCGCGGTCTTCGCCATCACGCTCTCCACTGGCCCGACGATCCACTGGATAAGATCGACGTAGTGCGACGCCTGGTTCATGAACGCGCCACCGTCGAACTCCCACGTCCCGCGCCACGGCGCCTGGTCGTAGTACTCCTGCGGGCGTGTCCACCTGACGGTGCAGTTCGCCATGTAGAGCCGGCCGAAACGCCCGCGATCGACTGCCCGCTTGAGGAGCTGAATGGGGGCGTTGAGCCGGTTCTGCTTCACCACGAAGAGGTAGACCTTTGCCACGTCGCATGCCTGCACGAGCTCGTCCGCGCCCTCGAGCGAGATTGCCATCGGCTTCTCGGTGATGACGTGGCGTCCCGCCCTCGCGGCGAGAACTCCCTGCGACGGATGGTATCCCGACGGTGTCGCAATCGACACGATGTCACAGTCCACCTCCGCGAGCATCTGCTCGTACGAGGTGAACCAGGGAATTCCCAGCGGCTTAGCGATCGACCGCGCACGCTCCTCGATCACGTCACAGGTGGCGACCAGCTCGAGGCCGTCGATTTGCTGAATCGCATCGACATGATTCCTGCTGATGCGACCGCACCCGGCGAGCGCGATGCGGAATGTCCGAGCCTCGTCGCTCATCAGCGGGCCAGTCGCTCGATCGAGTTGCCGTGGGAGCGATAGCTCTCGCCGCATGCCTTGCAGCTTCCCTCGCCGCTGTCCGGGAGACGCACGCCGCATTTGCACATCCATCCGATGCGGCGGCCGGGTACGCCGACTACGAGCCCGTAGGCCGGAACGTCCTTCGTTACGACGCTTCCCGCGCCGATGAACGAGTACTCGCCCAGTGTCGTGCCGCAGAGGATCGTCGCGTTCGCGCCGATTGTCGAGCCGCGCCTCACCAGCGTGCGCTGGTACTCACTTCGCCGCGAAATGTGGCTCCGCGGATTCACGACGTTGGTGAAGACCATCGACGGCCCGCAGAAGACGTCGTCCTCCAGCTCGACTCCCTCGTAGATGGACACGTTGTTCTGGATCTTCACGTTGTTGCCGAGGGTGGCGCCGTTCATCACGACGACATTCTGGCCGAGCGAGCAGCGCTCGCCGATCGTCGCACCGCCAAGGACATGGCAGAAATGCCAGATCTTTGTCCCCGCACCGATCTTCGCGCCGTCGTCAACGTAGGCTGATTCGTGCACGAAACCATCGCTCGACTTCATGCCGGCACCACCGTGCCAAGAGTGGCATGCCACTCCTGCAGCGACCGCACGGACGGCGCTCTCGATCTCATCGAGAGAATCGCATCACACGCCGCGCTCGCCGCCGAAAGCGTAGTGGTGTACGCGATGCCATGGGCGATCGCCGCCTGCCTGAGTGTGTAGTCGTCCTGCTGCGCGTGCTTGCCGAAGGGAGTGTTGATCAGCAGCTGGACTTCTCCGTTCAGAATGAGGTCGATTCCATGCGGCCGCCCTTCGTGCACCTTGAAGATCTTTTCGACAGGAATGCCGCGTCCACGAAGATGCCGCGCCGTCCCCTGCGTTGCGAGCAGCCGGAAGCCCATCTCATGGAAGCGCCGCGCGATCGGCGTGACACCGTTCTTGTCGAAATCATTCACCGTCACAAGGATCGTTCCCTTATCGGGCAGCTGATTGTCCGCGGCCAGCTGCGCCTTGGCAAAGGCGCTGCCGAATGACGTCGATATTCCCATCACTTCGCCGGTCGAGCGCATCTCCGGTCCGAGAATCGGATCGAACTCGCGGAACTTCGTGAATGGAAAGACTGCCTCCTTTACCGCCACGTAACCGGGGATGATTTCCTCGGTGAAGCCAACCGCTTCGAGAGTCTCGCCCAGCGTCACGCGCGCCG
>JAHFCS010000445.1 GCA_023249395.1 Gemmatimonadota bacterium | reverse complement strand
GCGCTGATCTCGTCCATCGACATCGGTGCAATGCCAGCGGCCGCCATGCGGTCGGCGATTGACAGCAGCGAGTCAGCGGCCTCCTTGCGGCGCAACGCATCGTTGAGCAGCCGCTCCAGCGCCTGAGGGGTCAGCAGCCCCGCGTCGCGCGCGGCCCGCACCGTCTCATCGGGCAAGTCGATCTGAATCCTCGTCATGGTCACGCCTCGGCGTTGACGCGCCGCCTGAACTTCTCCCGCTCGATGGAGGTATCGAGCAACTGCTAGAAGGAACCTCCCTCCACCTCATCCTGAGGATAGTCTGTCTGCCACTCCGCAGATCGCGCGCGAGCGGCTCGATCCAGCCTCAACGTCTCGCGCGGGTTGTCCTCCCGACTTGACGCAACGGTCGAGCGTCGCCAGTATGGACACGAGCCAGGTTCCTGATGCGGAGGCTGGAAACTACGTTCGGAGAAACGTCTGGGTCTCGACCCCGGCCTGCTTGAGGACGGCACGCACAGGTGCTCTCCGACTCGTCGGCCGAGAGACGCCACTTCGTTCGAGTCATCGACGATTCGGGCGAAGACGATCTGTCCGGCTTCGTGCCCGCGAGGGTCCGCTGAAGCCGGACACTACCGGCGAGGTTGAAGCCGGCCGTGATACCGGCTGGAAAGCTACGCGGTGCGGTCGAGGCTGTAGCTGAATCGCCCGGTGCGGTTGCGGGCGCGCGTGAGGCTCCAGTGGCCGCCCAACACGCGGCTTGTCTGCGGCGCGAGCGGATCACCGGACGACGCGAACGCGTCGCCGTCCTTGGAGAGAATCTCGAACCTGATCTCGCTGCTTCGCGCATCGATGAGCCAATACTCGCGGACGCCGGCCAGGCGGTAGGCCTCGCGAAGCAGTCGCGTGTCCTTCTTCACCTGTGGACATGATGAGGTCAGTGTAGCGCATGCGTCTTCTCACCGGTACGAGGTACCCCGCTTATCCCTCTGCCTCGATCGTGCGAACAACCTCGAGGAACTGCTCGACCACGGCAAGACCGTCGAGCGCGTCAATGACACGACGCATGTCGAGCGAGACATACTCGTGCACGACGATATTTCGAAACCCAGGAAGACGATCGAGCCCGGCGAGCAGCTCCGGCGAGAAGCGCGCATCCCGGCCAAGGGCGCGAATCGCACCCACGTAGTCGTCGAATCTGATGCCTCGGCGCGCGGCGAGCTCGGACGCGATATCGATGACAAGCTGACAGACCGTGAGCAACGAGAAGAGCACGTCATTGTGCAGCGACAGGTCGCGCTGCAGATCCTCCGCCGTTCGTACTCGCGGCCGAATATCCCGCAAATGATCGAGGTGCCGCCGCAGCTCCGCGAGACGCTCCACGAGAAACGTCATCGCGCCAGCGCCTCCAGCATCGTCCGACGGGTCCGGCGGAGGAACGGCTCCAGATCGGCGGCGCGCGAGAGCACGGTGCGGCGAAACGCCTGATCCGCTTCCTCGTCCGCGCAGAAGAGACGCGATCCGGAGTACATGATGTGCCGCGAGAGCGTCGGCGGCGCGTCGTTCATCACGACAAGGTCGAGGTCATTGCGGCCGAGCGCGGCACTCAGTTGAGCGAAGAGGCGAAGCTGTGCCTCGAAGCGAGCGGAGGCCGCCCGGTACGTGCCGTAGTCGAGATACACGCCGACATCGACGTCACTCTCGCGGTGCGCGCGCCCTTCGGCCACGCTTCCAAAGAGATACGCCGACACGAGACCGGGAAACGGCGGGTTGTGGAGGGCGCGTGCCAGCCGCACCGCCAGGCCGGCATCCGGCGCTACGCCGCTCGAGGGTGCGGACATGCGGCAACGATAGCACGTCGCCGGCGTAACGTTCGTGACCGCTGACAGCACGTCCCCACGTGCCCTTGAGTTGAGCTCGTCAACCAATGTCCCGCCCGGGGACGCCGGTGAGTAACAGAGCGCGCGGCGCTCCTCCGGATCGACCACCCACACCCACTCGGTATCGGGGACATCGTCCAGGCGATCGCATGGCCACGGGTGACGAAACCTCCAGTTGCCGTCAGTCACGTCCCGGGTTGGTTGATCCGGTCGTGCCACCCAAACACAGTGATAGACCGGCGTTCCCAGTCCTGTCCGGTCACGCTGAGGCGTCGGGCGGCACGCCGACCGACCCATCCAGCCGGAACTGATTCTGCCGCGCCCAGACGTCCGCGCTATCGCCGTCGCATCCGCTGCTCGCGCGGCTGAACGTGTTGTCTCGTTCCTGACAACGAGCGTAAGATGAAATTACGTGGACTTCGAGGTCGTCGGCGCGATCGAGGCGATTGAAGTCATCGCTGCCGGTCGTCGCATCCGACAGATCGTTGGGTTGCAGAAGAAATATGGCAAGGGCCGCTGGCGAAAACTCAAAGGCATCGCGAACATCCGGCTCAAGGACGCCAGCGTCCGGATCGCGGAGATCCACTGGTACGAAGCGCACGGCATCGGTCGCCGTCGACTCAAGATCAAGCGCTTCCTCGACTAGCGGGACCGAAACCACGCCGGATTTTGTCATTTGCGTGGATCCCGGACCGCACGACGACCTGCAAGCGCGACGAGTCTACCAGGTGCTGTCCGACGCGTCAGCCGGGAGAAGTCACTTCGTTCGAGTCATCGACGATTCTGGCGAAGACTATCTGTACCCGGCTTCGTGCTTCGTTCCGCTCGAGCTCCCATCAGCGCTGAGAACGACACTCGCCAAGTCACTGACGAAGCACAGCGCCTGATACCCATTCAGCGCGACTGTCCCGAAACCACGGACCGATGACCGCAAGGGTCCGCTGAAGCGGGAGCGTTCCGCATTTGTTACGGTGACGAGTTCCCAACTGGATGCGCCGTCATGTAGTCCGCGAAGATCTGCTTGAAGGTCCCGTTGTAAAGGGCGCAGCGAATCCGTAGCATGGCG
>JAHFCS010000029.1 GCA_023249395.1 Gemmatimonadota bacterium | reverse complement strand
GCCGCCAGCCCACGTCGGTCACGCGCAGGATCGCTGAGATGAGCGTTCCGGCGTGACTGATGCCGATGAAGAATACGAAATTCGTCATGTACACGCCCCACGACACGTAGTCGCGCATCGCGGTCACGCGGAGTCCGTAGACGAGCTGGTATGCCCAGGCCGCGAGGCCGGCCGCGCAGAGCGTGAGCAGGCCCCCGATCCAGAGCCGACCGACGCCTCCCAGTGGATCGAGTGTCGTCAGCAGGCCGCGCTCGACGACGTCGGGCTGCGGTTCGCTATGCGGCCAATTCGTGACGCCCGGGTTTCGGAAACCGGACAGTGGAAGTGCGCTCATCAGTGCCCGGCTCCTTTGGCACGGGGGGAGGCGCTGGCTTCGCCCGGCGCTGGTGCACTACGATTGTCCGGGGGCAGATAGTAGACGCGGGGCTTGGTACCCAGCTCCTCCAGGAAGCGATACCCAGCGCGATCACGCAGCAACGTCGTCAGACGCACGGTCTGCCCACTGGCATTGGTCACTGCATCTTCGTTCTCGTCGCCGAACCACATGGCATCCATGGAGCAGCGCGAGACGCAGTGCGGGAGCTTGCCCTCGCGAGCCATGTCCGCACAGAAATCGCATTTCTCCGCAGTGCCGACTCTCCTTGGATACCCCCACTCCGGGGAGTAACCGCGGGCCTTCGCAGCTGGAGAGTTCTCGGGACGACTCCAGTTGAACACGCGCGCCGAGAACGGGCATGCCGCCATGCAGAATCGACAGCCGATACAGCGCTCGGCGTCGATCAACACGATGCCGTCCTGACGCTTGAAGGTGGCGCCAACCGGGCACACCCGGGTGCACGGCGGATCGTCGCAATGGAAGCAGGGGCGCGGAAACCAGTAGGGCGCTGCCGTTGGCGAGTCCCGCATCTTGAACACTCGGATGAACTCGCGATCCGAAGGAACGAAGTGGCTCTTGCTGCACGCATCCGTGCACTTACCGCAGCCATCGCACGCGGCCAGGTCAATGACCATCACCCACCGGCGTCCCGGGACACCGCGCCGCACCTCGTCGGGGGAGCCTCCGGCTGCAGCCCGGCCAAGTGTAGACGAGACCACCAGTTCTCCTTCCGCGGTGAGTGCTAGAGTGGCAGGGTGTTCGCTGGTGCCCTTCTCCTCCGTCGCGATGGCCGGCCGCACCGTGGCGCCCGCGGCGATACCTCCCGCTGCCACCACTCCCGCCTTAAGGAAATCCCGTCGACGCATCATCATTGATCGCGATTCCTCTACACAGCGTGGGTTGCGCGAGTTTGGTACGCTGCTGCACCGGCCGCGGCGCTGTGTGCTCGTACTTTCATTGCAATTGGCATGCGTCGCGCCATACAAGGATCAGGAACCATCATGCGCCATGTCATTTGCAAACCACGCTGTGGCAACATGTTGCCCGAGCGGCAACGCGTTGCCCGTCGCGCATATAGCAGCCAGATCAACTGCCGAATTGCGACATGCGCTGACGCAGTGCGACACGGCCTGGCACAAGCGTCTCTCGCCGCCCGGCCCCGCGCGACTAAGCCACCGCGCGGTTCCCCTACAGCGAGTCAGTCTTTTCCTGCTTCCCATAACAGGTTTGGCATACCGTATTGCTGCGCATCCCCGCTTGATCCGGTGAGCTGGGTGTCACAGCGCCGTACTCGCGTAGTCCTCTGATGCTCAACGTCAACAAGCTTTTCCCACGGCTCAGCATACGCGTAAAGCTCGCGATCGCATTCGCGCTCGTCGCGCTCGTGCCGCTCGCGGTGATTTCGGCGCTCGGCGCGCGGGAAACGGTGCTGCAGATCCAGGCGAAAGCGCGCAACACGCTTGAACACGATCTGCAGATGGCGGAGGCGCAGACGGCACAGTCGCTGCAGTCGGCTGAGAGCCACACCGAGTTGATTGCCACCGTCGTGCTGGGTCCCTTGCTGCTGAACGCGTGGGTCGGCGAGCGAGAGCAACTGGAAGCCGAACGCATCGTGCAGACACTCCTCGCCACTGAGCCCACGCTCTATCAGATCAAGCTCATCGACGCCGACGGCAGGTATCGCTTGCTGATCCGCAACTCGGGACCGGCGAGTCAGTACGATGACGTAGACGGGGGCGAATACTACGCGTGGCGCGCCAGGTCCTTGAAACCGCGAACGCGGCTGCTGTTCGCCATTGAGGTCGCGGGGCCCGAGGAAGGCGGAGTGCGAAAGCCGACGCCGGCGATCGCGATTCTGGTTCCGATCTACGGCGCCGACGGCGCCTTCCGCGGCGTGACGGTCGGAGAGACCTATGCTTCGGCGCTCTTCGCACATCTCGACCGTTCCTCTCCCGGATTTACCGGGGTCACCGCGCTCGTGGATGAGGGAGGACATTTCCTCTATCATTCGGTGCGCAAGCGCAACTGGGCCACACTCCTCGCCGCGCGAGACCGTCTGACGGTGCGAAGCGACTTTCCCGACTCCATCGTGGCGATCCTCCTGTCGCGGAGAGCCGGCACTGTAGTGACACCAGCGCAGCAGCTGGTCAGCTATCGCCCGCTCGCCGTCGGGACCTCGTTCGGCGCCGCGCTGACACTCTATCGCGCGGTGCCGCTGGCGGCGCTCACCGCCCCTGCACGCTCATTCCTCCTACTGGTCCTGCTTGCCGCGGCACTAGTGACCTTGATCGTCATCGCGCTTGCAATTCTCGCGGCCGATCAGCTCACCAAGCCGATCTTGCGCATTCGCGACGCGGCGTGGCAGCTGGCACGCGGCGAGCCGGTGGCCGAGCTGAACGTCGCCACCAACGATGAGTTGGAGGACCTCGCACGCGACTTCGCCCTCGTTGCTGACCAGGTGTCGCGACACCACGCGGAGCGCGAAGCGATCCTCGCGGAGCGCACGCGCATCCTCGAGCAAACCCACGCCGAGCTGACTGACATCCTAAAGCACTCCGCCGACGCCATAATCGGAGTCGATCCTGACGGCGTCGTTCGGATCTGGAACGACGGAGCCGAGCGCCTGTTCGGCCGCCCGGCCGACGCAGCTATCGGAGCTCTGATCGAGACCGTATTCCAGCCAAGCGGCGAACGTGCTCGGCGCGAGCTGGGGGCATTGAGGCGGGAGCTCGAGCACGACAGAGCCGTCGTCAACTTCGGGACCGAGGTGCTGGCGAACGACGGCACGCCCATCCAGATCAGTCTCACGCAGACGATGATCGTGGGGGTCGACGGCCGACCGCTCGGATCGTCGTTGATCGTTAGCGACACAAGGCTCCAGTCACGACTTGAGGATCAGATGCGGCGCTCCGAGCGCCTTGCGGCGATCAGCGTGATGGCGGCCGGCCTCGCCCACGAGATCAACAACCCGCTCGCGGTCGTCGCCAACCGCATCGAGTGCATGCAACGCGACCTGCGAGACGGCGACGAACGAGGAAGCTCGTCGCTCCCGGCGGATCTCGACGTGTTGCAGCAGCACGTCACTCGTCTCAGAGAGCTCACCCAGAGCCTCCTTCGTTTTGCGCGCGACGACTATAGCGAAGAGCGGCCCGTCGCTCTGGATGCTTTGGCGAAAACAGTCGTGATGCTGCTCCGCCGAACGATGGCCGCGCGCCGGATCCAGCTCGTATTCTCCGCCGAGGCCGGCCTGCCGCCGGTGATAGGATACGAAAAAGGGATCGAGACCGTACTCGTGAACCTGCTGCTCAACGCCGCCGACGCCACGCCACCGGATGGCACTGTTGCGCTCACCATCCGGCGTCGATCCAACGACGAGGGAGTCGAGATCGAGGTGCGCGACACCGGACCCGGCATTCCGCTGGCGCTCCGCGAGCGCGTGTTCGATCCCTTCTACACCAGCAAGAAGCCCGGAGAAGGCACCGGCCTCGGGCTGACCGTCTGCAGAACGATAATCGACCGGCATGGCGGGTCGATTCGTATCGACTCGCCGCCAGACGGCGGATGCAGATTCGTCGTCGGGATTCCTCTTCAACCCGTGGAGGCCATGTGGCCCGAGCACGTATACTCATAGTCGATGACGAACAGGCAATGCTCGAGAATTGCGAGCGTCTCCTGTCGCGTGAAGGCTACTCTTGCACCACGCTCGCCGAGCCGCTGCGCTTCCGCGAGGTGGCGGCAGCCACCGAGCCTGACGTCATCATTACGGATGTTCGCATGCCGAGCGTCAATGGGATGACGATTCTCGCGGCGGGCCTCGCCGACGACCGCACCCGACCCATCATTCTCATGACGGCGTTCGCGAGCGTCGCAGCGGCGGTCGCGGCGGTGCGCGAGGGCGCTTTCGACTACATCACGAAGCCCTTCACCGCGGATCAGCTTCTCGTCGCCACCGATCGGGCAGTCCGCTACCGCCGTCTTACGGTCGAGAACAAGTCACTGCGCCAGCAGGTGGAGCTAACGCCGGGTGATGATGCCATCCTGGGCTCCAGCCTGGTGATGCGTCGGCTGCTCGAGCAGGCGTCGAAGGTCGCGCCCACTGACGCGAACGTCCTGATCACTGGCGAGAGCGGTACGGGAAAGGAGCTCGTCGCGATGTTCGTTCATGCGCATTCGCTGCGGCACGACAAGCCGTTTGTAGTAGTCGACTGCGCGGCCCTGCCGGAGGGCCTGCTCGAGTCCGAGCTCTTCGGGCACGAGCGCGGCGCCTTCACGGGGGCCGTACAACGTACCGACGGACTCCTGGCTAAGGCGAACGGCGGCACGGTGTTCTTCGACGAGATCGCGGAGCTGGGGCTGGCGGTGCAGTCGAAGCTCCTGCGCGTGCTCGAGCAGCGCCGCATAAGGCGCGTGGGAGACTCACGCATCATCGACCTCGACATCCGCGTCCTGGCTGCAACGAACCATGATCTGCAGGCGGCTGTCGCCGCGGGTCAGTTCAGGGACGATCTCTTCTACCGTCTCAATGTCGTTGAGTTGAGGCTCCCGACGCTCCGGGAGCGGAAGGACGACATTCCCATCCTGCTCAATGCCTTCCTCGAGGAGTTCGGGTTCACCGCGCATCGCCCGCCGCCGCAGGTCACGCCAGAGGCGTGGGCCATCCTCGAGAGCTATTCCTGGCCTGGAAATGTTCGCGAGCTCCGCAACGCCGCGCAGCGGCTCGTTGTGCTCGACAACAATGGCTGCATCGCGCCGGAGGATCTTGGCAGCGTGCTGCAGCCACGCACTGCACATCCCGAGCCTCAGGCGACCTCCTGGCCAATTGCCTACATGGAAGCGGAGGAGAGGGCGCTACGCGACTTCCGCGCCCAATACGTTCGGCGTCTGCTCGAGGTGCACGGCGGCAACGTATCACGCGCCGCAATAGGAGCTGGTGTCAGCCGAAGAACCCTCCACCGGTGGCTTGCCGAGATCAACGGCATGACCCCGAAGGCACCGTCGTGATGTGGGGTGGTGGAAGCTTTGTCTCATCGTCGCCTGTTCGATGGGACCAGCGGGCGTAGCCGCGCAGAGCGGCACGATTCTGGGCACGAGCACCGTACCGGTGCCAGGCATCGCCGGCGTCGTCGTCTACCTTGTCCCAGCAGCGGAAACACGACTCCCATCCGCACCGCCGGTAAGCGCTGTTGTCGACCAGCGGGATCTGCGCTTCGTGCCGCGCGTCATCGCCATCACGCCGGGATCCACCGTGTCCTTTCCGAACAGCGACCCGGTCATGCACAACGTTTTTCACCCAACCCTGCGCTCCGGCGGCTTCGATCTCGGCACCTATCCGCCCGGAGAGGAGCGCAGTTTCACGTTTCGGCACGAAGGCGCATACGTGATCTTCTGCCACGTCCACCCGGAAATGGTGGGCTACGTCGTCGTCATCGACTCCCCGTACCGGGCGGTCACCGACGCCGACGGACGGTTCCGTATGGACAACGTGGTGCCGGGAACGTACCGCCTGCGGACGTGGCACCGGCGCCTGCGGACGCACGACGAGGTCGTCACGATCGCCGAGAACGCGGTGACCGCGGTGGCATTAAAGCTGAAGCGGGGTTCCCCGGTCGAGCCGCGGTCGGCTCCGCCATGAGAACCCTGCTCCAGTCACCGATCCAAATCTGTCAGAACCCTGCCGAGAGCATCAGCGTGTTCAACATGTTGCCGCTGCCGCCGGGCTTCATCGGCCCCTGCCCCGCGGCATAGGCACTGCCGTTGAATCTGTTGAAGATCCAGTGCAAGCCGACATTTTGCGCGACCATCCAGTTCAGGCCGAAAGTGAACGCATTGTCCGTGCTGTTCGCCTCAGCACCACCGTTGTCGGCAATCCGATACCCGCCGAGTACCGTGATGTAGGGGTTCTTCGACACGCCCAGCTCGGCCGTCACGGTCGCGGCAGAGAGATCCCTCGTCTTCGAGTTGAACAGGTTCTTGCGAGACGCACCCGAGGAGGTCGCGTCGGCCTTGCCGTAGGTGGCATAGAACCCCAAGGGCATTCCGCTAACCGCGCCCTGCGCCTGAGCGTCAACCGCGTAGGCGCGGGTATCAAATTTATCTATTCCCGTCCCCTCATCATTCGCCGTCCCGGCGGAACCGGTCCATGATTGAATCCCGATGCCCAGGTCCCAGATACCCACGGTCGGCGTGAACGCCGCGCGCAGATAGATCGCGGTGGGCGAGCCGTTCGCCACTCCTTCGGCGCCGGCAAGGTGGTTGGGCGACCACGGGGTCACGTTGACGAACCACTTCGGGTCGACGAGCACGAAGGCGAAGCCCTCGGCTGCGGTGGAGGTATTGACGTACTGCTGCGCCGAGATCGCCTTGCGATTCTCGCTGGTGCGAATGTTCCGCACGGCGCCGGTGTTCATCAGCTCGAAACCGTAGGCCGCGCCGAGATCGTCGGTCGTGAAGGGAACGATGTTGGCACGAACGTCACCCACCATGAACGTGAAGGGCATCTTGAAGCTGCCAACAAAAGGCTCCGAGTGATCGGCCAGTTGACCCTCGAGCATGAAGCCGATATTGTCGCTCACGCGCCCGCCGAACAGCAGCGCGAACTCGTCAGGGAACTGGAGCTCGCCGGTGTTGGTCGTACGCTCTCCGGCCACCTCCGTGCCGTTGGTTTTCTGGTAGCGGATCTTGAGGAACAGGCTGGCGTTCAGCACCTCGGGCAGAGAGAGCCGCTCGCCCTCGACCTTGCCCTGGCGACCGACCATGGTATAGCCTTCGGCCTTGAAGGACCGGCCAAACAGCGTGAGCGCCGGGTATTTCTGGAAGTGGCACGAGCTGCAACCCAATCCGGTCTGGCGTGCGAACGAGGGAAACGCGTAACTGGTGGCAGGAACGATAGAGCTCACCGCCGACAGGCCGACTAGCAAAAGCACTCTCAATTTCGTTTGCATAAGACGTTTACTTGAGGTGAGATTGCAGCGATTTCCGAGTGAAATCGCTGCGACGCTACTCCGCTTCCATCACGGCGATCGTTCCATTCATCCCTTAGTAGGGCAGGACGCGGGCCGACCACCAAAGTTCGATTGTCGAACGGAAGTGGTTTCATTTCAGTAGGTTACGAGCGCGCACGATTTCGAGCACAGTGCCCAGTGAGCCACGCGTCGTCGCACCTGTGACTTTACTGGCCCAGTTGCGGGATCGAGAGCACCGGCTCGGGGCGACCGGCCATTCTGCCGGACTTTGGACGGAAACCGGGCGTCAGTCGGAGTTTCCCGACTTCGAGGCAGTACTCTGCCGGAAGAAACGCCACCAAACACATCCAGCAGTGTTGAGAGCCGCTCCTTTCTCGCCGACCGCGTCCTCGATCATTTCGGGCATTCCCTTGACAGTTCACCCCAGCGAGCCACAAAGTCTTGCGCCCGCAACAAGTGAAGGATCGGCAATAGGCGCGAGTGCGCTTCCTTTAGCCTGAACCTCGAACGTCACCCGCATAACGGAGCTCGATCATTCCCGGTACAGTCGTGAGAAGGCTGCGCCAGGCAGTACGTTTCGTTCCGCTCGCGCTCATCGCTGCGTGCGGCACGAAAAAAGACAGCGCGCGCAGCATCATCGGATACGCGCAGGTGTCGTCCGTCGCAGCGCTCGACGAAGCACGCGACGGCTTCTTCAAAGCGCTGGCCGACTCAGGCTACGTGCGCGACTCGAGCATCACCGTGCTCGAGCGCAATGCGCAGGGCGACATCCCTACGCTCTCGTTGATCATGAGCGACTTCATTCAGCAGGGCGTCACGCAGGTCGCCACGGTTTCTTCCGTCGCGACACAAGCCGCCCTCAAGGCGATCACCGATCGCCCCATCATATTTGGCGCTGTCGCCAATCCGTATATCATCGGTGCCGGAACTTCGCCGACGAATCATCGGCCGAACGTCACCGGCGCGGAAATCCCCCTTCCCGTTGATTCCGCCGTGATGCTCGCGCACGAAGCATTTCCGGAAGTGAAGGAGTGGGGGACACTGTTCGATCCTGCCGACCCATTCGCTGAGTTCTACCTCGAGAAGGCAAAGGCGGGCGCGGCGGCAGCGGGAGTGCGTTTCGTCACCGTCGCCTGTACCGGACCCGGAGACATCGCCTCCGGGATCCAGGCTCTGAAAGCGCAGGGGGCGAACGGTGTGGTGCAAATCCCAAGCGTCATGATCGGCGGAGCATTCTCCGCGGTGGTGAAGTCCACTCGGCAGGCCGACATGCCGCTCGTAGCCACCTCCACAAGTTTTGGCGGCGCTCCCATTGCGCTGGGATTGAGCTTCTACGCCAACGGATATTCAATGGGGCTGCTCATGATCCGCGTGCTGCGCGGCGAGAATCCGGCCACCATTCCATTTCAGGCCGAGCGGCGCCGCAGGCTCGTGATCGACCTGAACGCGGCGCGCGAGTATGGCGTCACAATTCCCGCCACGATCGTGAGTCGCGCCGACTCGGTGATTGGCGGTACCGGTGCGAGCGTTACCTCAACGGTCGGTGCACGCATCACCAACCAACAACCCGTAAGACGCGGCAACAATCCGTTCGGGTTCTGGCTCGTAGCCGTCACGCAGGGACTCGCCTACGCCGCACTCGCGTGGGGAGTGTATCTCGCTTCGCGTACCCTGCACTTCGCCGACATCACGCCCGATGGCAGCTTTACCCTCGGCGCGGCCGTGGCGGCCTCATTGATCGTTGGGGGCACTGATCCACTCCTGGCGACATTCGTTGCCGTTCTGGCAGGAATGGTCGCAGGATATGTAACAGGAGTGCTGCACACGCGGCTCGGCATCAAGGATTTGCTGGCCGGCATTCTGGTGATGACCGCGCTTTACTCCGTGAACCTGCACGTGATGGGAAAGTCGAACGTGTCGCTGCTCGACGTGGGGACACTCGTGCGAGACGTCCACCGAATCATCCCCGCGTCAGTGACATGGTCGGATGATCTGTCACTCGGTGTGCTTTTCTTCGCCATCACCATCGTACTTGGCCTGATCCTCGCCTGGTACCTGCGAACTGATTTCGGCATGGCGATGCGCGCTGTCGGTGACAACCCCGCGATGATTACGGCGCAAGGTGTCGATCGGCGACGGATGATCGAACTCGGCCTCGCGCTCGCGAACGGACTCGTTGCGTTCTCGGGAGCGCTCATTGCTCAGCAGCAGGGCTTCGCCGACGTCGGGATGGGCGTCGGAACGCTAGTCGCCGGCATGGCGGCGGTGATCATGGGTGAAACGCTCCTCTTCAAACGAAGAGGACTGGGAATGACGATCACGATGGTGGCCGCCGGCGCCATTCTTTTCCGCGGGATGGTCTCGCTCGCGCTGCGTCTCGGTCTCAACCCGATAGATCTCAAGCTCATCACCGCCGTGTTCGTGCTTGCCGCGCTCGCACTCCCAAAGTTGCGCTACAGCCGAGCATCAGGGAGCGCGTCGCGATGATCGAAATCATCGGGCTTGAGAAGACCTTTGTGCAGCCGGGAGGGGAGCGCGTGATTGCGCTGCGCGGCGTCGACCTGCTCATAAAATCGGGCGAGTTCGTAACAGTGATCGGTATGAACGGATCGGGGAAATCCACGCTGCTCAATGCTGTCGCCGGCACTTTTCTCCCAGACGCCGGCACAATCCGGATTGGCAATATCGATGTCACGCGTCAACCGGAGTTCCAACGCGCGGCACTCATCGGACGCGTCTTCCAGGATCCGTTCAAGGGCACCTGTCCGTCAATGAGCGTCGCTGAAAACCTGCGCATGGCGGAGCTTCGTGGCGTTCGGCGCGGACTTCGTGTCGGCTTGAGTCATTCGTCACTCGAGCGGTATCACGCGCTTTTGTCGGGACTCAAGATGCGGCTCGAAGGCCGACTGCAGGCGTCGATGGGCACGCTTTCCGGCGGACAGCGCCAGGCGGTGACGCTGCTAATGGCGACGTTGCGACGGCCGCAGCTGCTGCTTCTCGACGAGCACACGGCTGCGCTCGATCCGCGCGCCGCAGATCAGATCATCAACATTACCAACCAGGTGGTGCGCGAACATGCGCTCACAACGCTGATGGTGACGCACAGCATGGAGCAGGCGCTCGAGCAGGGTGATCGCACCATCATGATGCACCGCGGTGAGGTGCTGGCCGATCTGTCCGGTACTGAGAGGGAAGGTTTGAATGCCGGCGATCTGCTGCAGCGCTTTACCGAGTTGCGCTACACGATCGAGTTTGCAGTGGCGAAGCCGCCCGGTGGGTGATTGTCAGCTCCCGGTGGAACCAGAGTGTGTCACGGTACCGCGGTTACCACCGTACTTCCCGTCCTGCCCACGATTGTGACCGTGACCGTCGCGCTGCCCACGGCCAGGGCCTGGATGGCCCCGAACTGATTGACGCTGACCTTGGTTGCATCGGAGGTTTCCCATTTCTTGCAGCAAGGTATGCCG
>JAHFCS010000444.1 GCA_023249395.1 Gemmatimonadota bacterium | reverse complement strand
TCAAGCATAACGCTCCGGAAGTCCTGAGTCGCACGCTTCGGCACGGCAGCGACAAGCATCTCGCCCTCCTCAAGGGTGAAGCGATCGTAATCAGCACGGCGACAGATCCCTATCAGCCCGCGGAGAGACGATTCCGGGTGACGCGCAGAATCCTCGAGGTGTTGGCCGAGCATCCGGGACTGAACGTCGTCGTCATCACGAAGAGTCCGCTCGTCACGCGCGACATCGACGTACTGTCAAGAATTGCCAGGCATTCGGATCTTTGCGTTTACATCTCGTTGATCACGCTCAAGCGCGATCTCGCGCGCCGGCTCGAGCCACGCTCTCCGACTCCCGAGGCGCGAGTCCGAGCTCTGACGCGTTTGCGCGATTCGGGAATAGACGCCGGAATCAATTGCATGCCGGTGCTCCCGGGCATCACCGACAACCCGTCTGACCTCGACGCTCTCGTGAAGCGGGTTTCGGAGGCGGGGGCGACTTATGTCGGCGCCTGCGCGCTCAGACTCCAGTCTTCAGCGAGGAAGCGATACCTGCCATTCATCGAGCAGGAATTTCCCCATCTCGCCGAGCGGTACCGCAACACGTACGCGAACGGATACCAGGCAGGAGACAAGTATCGCGCCGGACTCTCTGCATTCTTCAGGAAGCTCTGCAGGAAGTACGGAGTTCCAGCCTCTTCGAGGGTCGATGACAACGAAGGGGACGAAGGGGACGCCTCCGATGAATTGGAAGCAGTCCCCTCAGGTCAGCTCGAGCTCGAGATGTGAATCCCGTTCGCGCGCGCTGTCGCGCTAGCTTGTCTTGCCGACGTCAGCCTCGCTGTAGCCGACGTTCATCGCGACGAGGACTGCCGCCGCGTTGTTGGCGACGTTGAGCTCCTTCGCACACTTCTTGATCGCTGCGCGTGTCGCTCCGTCGAGCCAGCCAGTGACGTGAGCATTTCCACACCCTCGATCTCTCAGCTCCTGCTGCAAAGCCAGGAACTGGACTCCGCTCAGACCGGCGGCGCCTTTGGAGGTGGGGCAGCCTTTGGGGCAATCACCCTTTGACGTCGTGGCTGCAGGTGCAGCCGTCGTCTTGGTTGAATCCTGCGCGCCTGCGATCGCCGGCAGCATCATAAAACCGGCGGCTACAACCAGAATCCCGAGCTTCATTGTCTCCTCCATCGAGGTTAGCTGAATGTCCGTCCCGAAACCACAAAACAAGTGCAAACGACAGGCCGCTGACAACAAACAGAAGTTGGCACGACAGGCGTCAAACGACGCCTGTGCTCACCTAGCGGCCGAGGAACATTGCGCCAAGCAGCACCCCAACCGCCAGTAGTGCCGCTCCTGCAAGGACCGCAGTCGACAGCTTGAGACTGATTGACCCCGAGCCCGATTGCCGAGCACTCGCCGATCCGGCCGGCTCGTCAGGGAGCGAGCTCAGGATCTTCTGCTGGACGTGGATCGGCGTCGAGCGGCGCCGCAGCCGCTCGGTCTCGGCGTTGATGCGCGTCCAGAACTCTGCAGTCTCCTGCTCGTCAGGATTGGTGAGTCCCTCCTTTTCGGCCTCGCCATCGAGCCATGCCTGGACAGCCGGAGTCGCCGGCGGCGTGCGGCGATGGGGGGCGGGCTTTTTCTCGGCCGGGTCGGCGTTGGGATTGTCTGCGGTCATGCGTACTTCTCCTCGAGCAGTGCTTGAAGTGCCTCTCGCGCGCGATGGACCCTCATCTTGAGAGCCCCGACTGTCGTCTCCAGCAGCACGGCCATTTCCTCGTACGACCGCCCTTCGACATGCTTCATCACGAACGCTTCGCGAAGTGAAGGCGGAAGACGTTGGAGCGCCGTCTCGAGATCCGTTCGGAGCTCATTACGGTCCATCTCTTCTTCAGGCGTAGAGTACGCCGATGGCTGATCGTCCTCGTCGTAGCTCATGTGCGTCCGCCTGATGTTCTTGAGCCAGTCCTTGCAGGAGTTCGCGACAATTCGGAAGACCCAGGCGTCGAATCTCCCGCGCACTTCGCTGAGATGCTGGTAGGCCTTGATGAAGGAAGCCTGGAGAATGTCTTCCGCCACATCAGGACTTCCAGTCATTCCGAGCGCGTGCCGGTAAAGCGGATCGCTGTAGCGCGCGATCAGAATTCCGAATGCGTCCTTTGAGCCTGCAAGCACACGACCGATTATCTCCTGATCCGCATCTACCTGGGCTACTGGGAGATTCCCCTGCGCAATCGTGTTCACATCGCTAGTGTAACGCGTTTGATGGCGGCGGGATAGGCCTCACCGCCAGCCTCACACCCCGTCGAACGCGCTCCAGCCTTTTTGTCTAATGGCTTCCCCGTGCTCGTCGAGTCGCGGAGGAGGAAGGCGAACAGTACCGGGCATACTGGGTGAGATTCCAGTTAATGGAGATGCGTCCACAAGCGAAAGCGCCTCGAGCACGGAGTTCACACGACCGCACGGCACTCCCGCCACATCGAGGATCGTGATCCATTCCTCTGCGTCGCGCTCGAGCAGCCGCTGCGACATCGCATCGATTATTCTGTGCCGCCGAGCGAGTCGGCCCGCATTCGTCGCCAGCGTCGAATCCTTGGCAAGGTCGGGCAGCGCGAGAGCCTTTACGCACGCGATCCATTGCGCATCGCTGCCCACGGCGATTATGAGCGACCGATCGGCGGCCTGGAACGCCTGATAGGGGACGAGATTGGGGTGCTGGTTTCCCCAGCGCTTGGCGTCCTCACCCGTGACCAGAGAGTTCTGGGCGACATTTATTAGCGCCGCGGTCGCGCTGTGGGCAAGCGAAATGTGGATTCGCTGCTGGTGCGCGCTGGGCGGTTCGCCGCGGCGGACCGATCGTGACGCGAGTGTGGCAAGAATCGCGATCGCGGCATCCTTTCCAGCGATGATGTCGGCGAGCGCGACACCGACGCGCATCGGGGCGCCGT
>JAHFCS010000443.1 GCA_023249395.1 Gemmatimonadota bacterium | reverse complement strand
CGAAAGACGATGCCGGTGATTCCGAAGCCGGTGCAGTACGCGGAGATCATGCCTTCGCACGCGAGCTTGGATGCCGCATAAAGCGAGGTTTGGACCGGGAACGGTGCGTCTTCAGGTGTCGGGAACACCTCGGGCTCACCGTAAACGGAGCCGGTCGATGAGAAGCCGATGAACTTCACATCGTGCGCGCGCATCGCCTCGAGCACGTTCGCGGTTGCAATCGTGTTCTGCTCAAGATCCCGCTGCGGATACTCCAGGCCGTGACGCACATCCGCATTTGCCTGTATATGGAACACCGCGTCGCAGCCGGTCATCGCTCGGTCTAGTGCCGCCGGATCGAGCACGTCGCCTTCGACGAGTTCTGCTTTGCCGGTCTCGAGCGCACCGCCTACGAACTCGCGGTAGCCGGTGCGGAAATCGTCGAGCACGACGACCTCTATCCCGTTCTCGATCAGGCGATCCATCAAAGTGCTGCCAATGAAGCCGGCACCGCCGGTGATCAACACGCGTTTCATCGAACTAGATGCTGAACGCTGCGGCGACGGCGTCGCGGTGGAACATCTGAACGGTTTCCAGGGAGAACTGCTCGAGACCCTTGCCCAGGCCGCCGGTCTTGGCCAGCAGGTCGTGGGTCATCGTGATGATGTGGCATCCAACCTTGTCGGCCTGCACCAGGTTTAGAACTTCGCGCGGGCTCGCCCAGATCAGTTCGGAGCGCGGAGCCTCGGCAAGAATCTCGACCGAACTCTGCATGATCGGCATCGGGTCGATGCCGGCGTCGGCGATGCGGCCCGCAAAAACGGAGACGTAGCTCGGCGCGCCGTCCTTCAAAGCCTGCGCCATCACTTCGACCTGCGCGGTCGTGAACAGTGCGGTGACGTTCAGCTGCACTCCGGCTTCGCTGAGGTCGCGAACGAGCGGTGCCATCAGTTCGCCCCTGGTCGTGGTGACGGGAATCTTCACATACACGTTCGAACCCCAGGCCGCAATCTTTGTGGCCTGCTCGCGCATGCCCTCCTCGTCGTCAGCGAAGACCTCGAAGGAGACCGGCATTTCCGGAATCTCCTCGAGCAGCTCCTGTGCGAACTTCGCGTAGTCAGTCAGGCCGGCCTTGCGCATCAGCGTCGGGTTGGTCGTGAAGCCCTTGATCATCGGGTCCTTCGAGAGCTTCACGATGCCTTCGAGATCGGCCCCGTCGGCGAAGATTTTGGTCTTAAGTTGATCGATCATCGGTCACCACCTTTGCTTGAGAGTCGGACATCTGCATAATTTCCCTGGCGGCCTCCGCGAGGTTCGCGACGCGCGCATCGGGCTCGAGTTTTCCGATCCGACGATGGGCGGAATCTCTGTGTTCAATCAAAACTGTCTTGCACCCCGCAGTCTGTCCCGCTTCGATGTCAACGCCGGAATCGCCGACCATCCACGACCTGGTCAGATCGATCCCGAGATTGCGGCCCGCAGCGAAAAGCATGCCCGGCTGCGGCTTGCGGCAATCGCACGCGCCGGTCAATTCGGCGACGACTCCGTTGGGGTGATGGAAGCAATACTGCCACTCCTCGATCACAACACCGTCTGCGGCGAGCAATTCGACGATTCGATTGTGTACTGCTTTGAGCTGTTCGAGCGTTGTCTTTCCCTTCGCCGCAGGCGGTTGGTTCGAAACAACCGCGAGCGGCCATCCCGCGGACTGTAGAAGTCTTATGCCTTCGATCGCGCCGTCCGCGAGTTCGACGTCTGCCGGCTCGAGTGGGGTCTCGAATCTTTGATCGCGCTCGTCAAAGGCCGGGTTGTTGACCACCCCGTCACGATCAAGCAATACGGCTCCACGCTGTGAATCTCCACGCACCGGGTTCACGCGGTCGTCAGTGACTCCCATTTGGCGTCCTGGGCTACGAGCGCCGGGTGAGAAACCAGCAGATGCCAGACAACGGCTTGAAACGCCTCGGCATGCGGCGTCCGGCGCTCCGACGGGGCCGGCACAACGATGCAGACGTCCGCGAGCTTCGCCGTGGTGCCGTCGGGAGAACCGACGATTCCGTAGACGGGAGCTCCCACTTCCTTGGCGAGCTCGACGGCCCGCACGAGGTTCATCGAGACGCCGAATTCGCGCGAACCGCCGCCGACCGAAAACACAAGCACGGCGTCGTGATCGCTGATGCGCGAAGTGCGAAGCCAGGCTTCGAACGTCGTCTCCCAGCCCTCGTCGTTCGTGCGTGCTGTCAGCTCCGAAACGTTGTCGACCGGCGTATAGGCCTCGAAATGGCAGATCTTGCGAAAGTCGTTGACCGCGTGCGAAGCGTGAGCGGCTCCGCCGCCGACGCCCAGTACGAAAAGGCGGCCGCCGTTGTCACGGGCCTTCGCGAGACCGACGGCCATCGCTTCGATATCGGCGGCTGGCAGCTTTCCGGCGATTTCGATTACTTCATTGAGGTACTGCTCGGCAAAAGTCATAGGGCGAGAAGATAGCCGCCGGTCAGCCCTCGTGAAATACCCATGCTCGAAGCGTGGTGAATGAAATCACCATCGAGGTCAAGGCGGCGAGCACGTACGCCACACGAGCGCTGAGCGATGTGAATTCCGGAATGACCGCGGTGCCGATTGCCGTGAATGCGTAAAGACACGCGGCGACGAGCAGGTAGCGCATCGCTTGATGATGTGTCATCAACGCGTATGAATCGCCGTGGTTGAACACGACCAGCCGCTGGAGCGTGAAATGCAGAATCAGCGAGAGCGCATAGGCGACGGCGATCGAGATCTGGATCGGCACGCCCAGCGCGCCGTTCAGCAACAGCGTCCCGCCCAGGTACACCGCCGCAGTGAACGCGCCGACCGAGACGAAACGCAGCGGCTGCGCGAAGACCTTCATGCGCTCGCGGAGCATCGCCTGACCCTCAGCGCCGCGAGGGCGGTAAGCATTTCGGCACAACC
>JAHFCS010000442.1 GCA_023249395.1 Gemmatimonadota bacterium | reverse complement strand
AGCCCGGCGTCACCACCGAGCTCCGAGACGGCAAAGCGCACCTGGTGCATGCTTATTGGCTGCGCCCAACGTCGAGCCTCGTCATGAATCCTGTCGAGGAACCGGGCAGCGGGCCCGAACACTCCGCCGCCGAAGACAATGATCTCGGGGTCGAGCAGGCTCACCATATTGGCCGCCGCCATCCCCCAGAGCGCGATGGCGTCATCGATCACCGCGGAGGCTAGCTCGTCGCCCTTGTCCAGCGCGGCGAAGACGTCCTCGGCCGTCAGCGTCTCGGGGTCCCGGGATCGGAGCACGCTCGAATACTCGGCGGACTCAAGCATCTCACGGGCGACCCTGACCAGTCCCGGACCAGACGCGTGGTATTCGAAGCAGCCGCACGATTCGTACACATCGCGACACGGACGCTGGAGGGCGAGCCAGCCGATCGCGCCCGCGACGTCCCCTTCGCCCTGAACTACCCTTCCGTCAACGAGAAGACCCGCGCCGATTCCGGTCCCGACGGCGATGAAGATCGCGTTGCGGCACCCCCGCGCAGCACCTAGCCACTCCTCACCGAGGATGTATGCTGCACGGTCGCTCGCAACCTCAACCCGCGCACGGTGGCCAAATGCGTCGCTCAGCTCCGCCAGCAGCGGGTAGTCATTCCAGCCGGCGATGTTCGGTGCCCACACCGTGCCACGTCCGGAGTGGTAGATGCCGGGAACGGCGACCCCGATCGAGTCAATCGCCGCGCTCTCGGCCTCCTCGAAAAGCGAACGCGCGGTCTCGACGATCAACGCGCCGACCTCCGGCCCGGACCGTTTCCCGAGAGGCGCCGTCGTGCGCATGAGAACGTCGCCTTCGGGAGAAAAGAGTGCCGCGGAGAGCTTGGTGCCTCCCAGGTCGATGCCGATCACGCTCAAGGTGACGATCTCGGCTCGTTCATGTACTCGCCGCCTCCATTGCGTTCGAGCAGCACGGCCCCTCCCGGAGTTGACGGTTGTCGCAGCCGCCGCCCACAAGTGGCCCAATATGCGGCTTAACTCGATCGTAGGCGAGTCCCCAGGCGATACTTGACAAAGTCAAGTATCTTGCATCGCTTCAATGAATGGAGTCCGGTACTCTCCGGGAGACGAATTAAATTGGCCCGCCGCTCACGTGATAGAATCGAGTCGGTGCGAAGCTTCAACCGCTTCTACACGCGGAAGATCGGTGTCGTCCAGGATCGAGTGTTGCGCAGTCCATTCTCCCTCTCAGAGGCGCGAGTTCTCTACGAGCTCGGAACGCGGCGCGGAGTCGTCGCGACCGGGCTGAGCCACGACCTCGATCTCGACCTCGGGTACCTGAGCCGCATTCTTCGCGCATTCGAGAAGCAGCGTCTTATCCGCAAAGCGCCATCGCCGCACGATGGGCGGCGGCACATTCTCTCTCTCACTCGAGCCGGCCGAGGCGCATTCAAGCGCATCGACACGCGATCGCGCCAGGAAATCGCCAAGACGCTCGCCGGTATTCCCCGGCGTGAACAGAAGAAATTGATCGACGCGATGAAGACGATCGAGCGACAGCTTTCGGAGGACGGCGCGAGAAAATCCCCGCGCATCAGGCTCAGACGTCCACGCGCCGGTGACATGGGCTGGGTCGTCGAGCGCCACGGTGAAATCTATGCAAGGGAATACGGATGGGATGGACGATTCGAAGGATTGGTGGCGCAGATCGTCGGCGACTTCCTCTGCAAAGTCGATCCTGAGCGCGAACGCTGCTGGATCGCCGACCTGAACGGCCGGCGCGTGGGATCGGTTTTTCTCGTGCGAAAGAGTCAGCGTGTTGCCAAGCTTCGCCTCCTGCTCGTCGAGCCCGATGCCCGGGGCTACGGAATCGGAACGCGGCTCGTGAACCAGTGCCTCGTGTTTGCTCGAAACGCCGGATACCGAAAGGTATTTCTCTGGACGAACGACGTTCTTCACGCCGCGCGGCGAATCTACGAGCGTGCGGGGTTCAAGCTCGTAGACGAGAAGCGGCACGAACAGTTTGGACGCGGGCTCGTCGGGCAGACGTGGGAGATCAACCCATTACGGAAAGACCAACCGAGACGTACATCGCGACGAGACTGATTCGCCGCTGTGTCTTTCTCTTTGGCCCTTTCTCAAGCCGTCGTCAGAGCCCCATCTTCTGTACGAGCGCGCGGAACCTCGGCTCCCCCCGGAGCGGATCCACAACGGGATGCACGTTGAGGTACGCCATCCACCCCCGTCGCTCTTCGTACGCGCGCTCGACCCAATCCAGCGCGAGCTGGTTGTTGCCGAGGCCGATGTGGAGGGTCGCGAGCTCCACCGGCGAGACGTAGTCGTTGGCGCGCTTGTCCTCGAGCTCCTTCAGGACCGTCTCGGCATACTGGCGGCTCCCGGCTCGGAGGAGCGCGTAAGCCAGCGTCACCCTCGTGTAGGTGCCTGCACCAGGAAGCGTTACCGCCTCGCGCAGGGTACTCTCGGCGTCCTCGAGCTGTTCATTCAGCGTCAGGGCGAGACCGAGCACACGGTAGTTTTCCTCGGCGCTGGGGCTCATTGCGATCGCGCGCGTGAGGTGGTAGCGAGCCTGGTTGTAGCGGCGCGCGTAGAGGTAGGTGTACCCCAGCGCGCGCCGGATCGACACCGATGCTGGATCGAGCTCCTGCGATGTGTGGGCCTCGACAAGTGCTTCGTCCAGACGGTTCTCGGACGCCAAAAGAAACGCGTACCATTGGTGTGCAGTCGCATATCGCGGATCCAGCTCGATCGCGCGGCGGAACTCGCGCCCGGCCTGAGCCCAGTCCCAATCGTAGATGAACAACGTCCAGGCGAGGGATGCATGCGCCTCGGCAAGCGAATCATCGAGCTTGAGCGCTTTCAGAGCGTACTCCTTTGCGCGCTGGAAGCCGCTGTTCACATGCACATTTCGATAGTCCACGTGAAG
>JAHFCS010000441.1 GCA_023249395.1 Gemmatimonadota bacterium | reverse complement strand
GGGATTCACCGCAGCCAAGGTGCGTGAGGTAGCGGAGCGCGTGGAGAGATCGGGGATCCGCGCGCTCTGGATCTTCCTCGTCGGAGGACCGGGCGAGACACGAGAGACGCTCGAGGAGACCCTGAACTTCGCCGGGTGGCGACTGAATCGCGGCGATTCCGTGTATCTAACCGTCGGCCTCCGCGTTTATCCGGGGACGACGCTGCATCGCATTGCGATCGCCGAAGGGAGAGTGGCTCAGGAAGATTCGCTTCTCGATCCGACTTTCTATTTCTCCGACGGTCTCGGCTTCGGCGAAACCGTCCAGCGGCTGAAGGAATTTTCCGCCGACCATCCTCGGTTCATGTTCTCCGCCGATTCGCGATCCACGATTCTGCCGTATCTCACGCGCGCGGCCTCGCTGCTGCGCCTGCCGCGCCCGCACTGGCAGTACATGGGAATCTTCCAGCGCATCTCCCGCTCGACGAGCCGGAGACGGAGGGTGCAGCATGCGTGACGCGCAGGTAATCGTGGTCGGCGGCGGCCCCGCGGGATCGTCCGCTGCGTACTTCATGGCCCGCGCGGGACTCGACGTCCTCGTGCTCGATCGCTCACGCTTCCCGCGCGAAAAGCCATGTTCGGAGTACATGAGTCCCCAGGCGGCGCGAATTCTCGCGGAGATGGATGCGCTCGGCGCGATCGAGAGCTCCGGCGCAGCACAGCTCAGCGGAATGCGCGTGCATGCTCCGAACGGAGCAACGATTCATGGCGAGTTCGTGGCGAATCACGGCTATCGCGGATTCCGCGATCGCGGACTCGCAGTGCGTCGCACGATACTCGACGCCATTCTCCTCCAGCGCGCTCGTGATGCAGGCGCCCGGGTGGAGGAGGAAGTCCGCGTGATCGACGTGACGAAGGATACATCGGGACGGGTGAACGGAGTGCGAGCTGAAGCCGGGCGCGAGCGGCGCACGATAACCGCGGAAGTGATAGTCGGGGCGGACGGACTTCGATCGGTGGTCGGCCGCCGCCTCAACCTCATCCGTGCGAGTCGCTGGCCCAGGCGGCTCGCGCTCGTGACGCACTACCGAAACGTCCTCGGCTCGCGTCAATTCGGTGAGATGTACGTGGATCGCGGCGGCTATCTCGGAATAGCGGACGTCGGCAATGGACTGACGAACGTCGCCCTCGTCGTTCCCGTGTCACGCGCCGCGGAAGTTGCCGCCGACAGAACGGAGTTTCTCGAGAGCTGGATCGCCGAGCGGCCGCGCATCGCCGAGCTGTTCGTCGAAGCGGAGCGAGTGGAGCCGGTGAGAGCTACCGGTCCCTTTGCTTCGGCAGCTCACCGCGCATGGACGCCGGGTGCAGCGCTCGTCGGCGACGCCGCGGATTTCTTCGATCCTTTTACCGGCGAGGGGATCTACACTGCATTGCGCGGCGGTGAGCTGCTCGCAGGACACATTGCTCAAGCGTTCGACGATCGGCGAAGGCGCCCCGCATCTCCGGCCGGCGGCGACGAAGCAATGCGCGCATACGATGCGGCGCGCCGCGCCGAATTCTCCGGAAAGTGGAAGGTGGAACGACTCGTTGGGGTGGCGATTGCCTTCCCCGCGCTCATCAACCGCGCCGCAAATGTCCTGTCGCGCCGGCGCGACATGGCGGATCTGCTTGTCGGCGTGGTGGGAGATTTCGTTCCGCCGCGCGAGGTGCTGAGCGCGAGCTACCTGCTGCGGCTGATGCTGCCCAACCAGGCCTGATGATCGACCACGATGCGTTTCGCTCGGTGCTCGGCCGTTTTGCATCAGGCGTCACTGTTGTCACTTCGCTCGACGAAGAAGGCAAGGACCATGGTATGACGGTGAGCGCATTCTGCTCGCTCAGCCTCGACCCGCCGCTCGTTCTCGTCTGCATCGACCACTCGGCATCGATGTTCGACTCGCTGGCAACGGCAAACGAGTTCATCGTCAACATCCTCTCGGAGCGACAGGAACCTCTGGCACGGCGCTTCTCCGGACCCCATCCCAACCGGTTCGACCGCATCGGCTACACGCGCAGCGCGAGCGGAATCGCGATTCTGGACGACGTTCTCGGGTATCTCGAGTGCAAGCGGATCGCGGCGCACGAGGGCGGCGATCACTGCATCTACGTCGGTCAGGTCGAGGACGCGTCGTCGAGCGAGGGACGTCCCCTGCTCTATTATCGCGGGGGCTACGCTCAGCTCGAGCGGTGAACGTGCCAGGCCTTCTCGCACCGCGGAGGCGCCGCGGCATAGAGCTGCTCGACGACCCAGGCGTGCCGCCGGAGATCATGGAGCGGTCGATGCACGACGTCGAGTGCGCGAACGTGATCTTCGGTGGCAAGGGAGCCGTGCTCCGCGAGCTGGGCCCGGCGATCGCGGACCTTCCGGCATCGGCCACCCTGCTCGACGTAGGGACCGGCACCGCTGATATACCGGTGGCTGCCCGCGCGCTGGCTGAACGACGCGGAGTGGCACTCCGTACCATTGGCTTGGATATCTCCGAGCCACTCGTACGACGCCATCGAGCCCGCCATGACGCTGTGGTTCGGGCTGACGCGCTCCTGCTTCCGTTCCGCGACCGCAGCGTGGACGTCGTCATGTGCTCGCAGGTCCTCCATCATTTTCGTGAGCCCGAAGCAACCAGACTCATCGCCGAAATGAATCGAGTGGCTCGCGTTCGCGTAGTAATCAGTGACCTTCGCCGCAGCTGGATTGCCGCCGGCGGCCTCTGGGTGGCTTCATTCCTGCTTGGCTTTCACTCTGTGAGCAGACACGATGGAGTCGTCTCGATCATGCGAGGTTTCGTACCCGGCGAGCTGGAAGCGCTCGTGGCGTCGGTCACGGCGCAACGACCCTCAGTCCGCCGCCGTCGTGGATTCAGAGTCACCACCAGCTGGAAACCTCAATGACGACCGCGACGAGAGAACCTTACGAACTGG
>JAHFCS010000440.1 GCA_023249395.1 Gemmatimonadota bacterium | reverse complement strand
GACGGTGGCAAGACCGAGCGCCGAGGCGCACTGTCCCTCCACACTGACTGACATGCCATGTGGATCGATCCGCAGGACCCCGACCATTTTATTCTGGGTGAGGATGGTGGCATCGGCGTCACCTGGGATCGTGGCGGCACATACGACTTCATCAACAACGTTCCGCTCGGGCAGTTCTACGATGTGAGCTTCGACATGCAGAAGCCATACACCGTTTGCGGCGGACTCCAGGACAATGGATCGTGGTGCGGACCTACGCGCACTCGTGGCCGCTTCGGACCGATGAACGCCGATTGGCAGAACGTCGGCGGCGGCGACGGCTTCTATACAGCGCAGGATCCCAACGATCCAAAAATCGTCTACAGCGAGTCGCAGGGCGGGAACGCGTCACGCCTCAATCTTCAGAGCAACGCCCGCGTGCAGATCATGCGCGGCGGCGGGCGCCCCCAGGGCAGCATCTTCGAGGATTCGCTCATCATCGCGCGTGGTGACACGACGCAGCCGGTCACTCCACAGATCTCTGCCACGCTCTCCGCCATCCGCACTCGCGCCACCGCTGATTCGGCAAAGCGTTATCGCTTCAACTGGGAAGCACCCTTCTTCCTGTCGCCCCACGCGCCGACGACGATCTACATGGGCGGCAACCGCGTGCTGAAATCCTCCGATCGCGGCGATCACTTCTACCCTATCTCCCCCGATCTCTCCACCAGGGATTCGGTGCGCATCATCGTCAGCACCAAGACGACCGGCGGAGTCACCCGCGATGCCACCGGCGCCGAGACCTACGGCGCGATCACGACACTCGCCGAATCACCGATCCGTCCGGGAATCCTCTGGGCAGGGACCGATGATGGCAACGTCTGGCTAACGACTAACGACGGCGGGAGCTGGACCGACCTGACGAAGCGCTTTCCAGGACTTCCGGCGAGAACCTGGGTGAGTCGCATCGAGACCTCGCATTTCGACACCGGAACGGTGTACGTCGCGTTCGACGCGCATCGTGACAACAACTTCAAGCCCTACCTCTACGTCAGCAACGATTTCGGAAAAACTTTCCGCTCGATCGTCAACAACCTCCCTTCCGACGGCATCGGATTCGTGCACGTCGTGCGTGAGGATCCATACAACAGGAATCTGCTGTTTGCCGGGACCGACGTCGCTGCCTATGTCTCCACCAATTCGGGCGCGACGTGGCAGCGATTCATGACCGGAATGCCGACGGTTCCGGTGCACGACCTGAAGATTCATCCGCGCGACCGCGAGCTCATCGCCGGTACGCACGGCCGCTCGATCTGGGTCGCAGACATTGCTCCGCTCGAGCAGATGGACGATAGCGTCGCCGCCAAGGGTGCCTTTTTCTTCGAGCCCATAGCCGCCTACGAGTATGCAATAGCGTCCTCGCAGCGATGGGAAGGAAACAAGACGTTCGTCGCCGACAATCCCCCTTTCGGCGCGTCGCTTGTGTACCGTCTCTCCGGCGGCGACACACGCCGCGATACGACCACCATCGTCGTGACCGACGTGAAGGGCGACGTGATTCGTCGCCTCACAGGCCCCGGAGGTGCTGGCGTTCATAGAGTGACGTGGGACCTCCGCGTCACGCCGAAACCGCTCGGCCCCGTAGCCCTTCGCGACAGCCTTGCCGCCGCACGACTGAGAAGACTGCGCGAGGATTCTTTGCGCGCTGCCGGTGGGGACACAACCGCCGCGCGGCGCCCTGGCGGGCGTGGACAGGGTGGATTCGGTGCACGGATAACGGGCGGCGAGATCAATCTCCGGCCTGCGGAGGCTCCTCTGGGTGGCGTGCCGGGCGGACCCGGCGGCGGCGGCGGCGGGGGCGGAGGCGGGGGCGGGGGCGGCGGATTCGGAGGCCCTCGTCAGGGGGCGATGGTGCCGCCGGGTGACTACATGGTAACCGTCACCGCCAATGGCCAGACGATGCGCCGTGTCCTGCACGTCGAAAGAGTGAGCGAAGTCCGTGAGGACGCAATTGGCGACGATGACGGGGGCGAGGAGCACGAGCCATAGCCGGCGAGCGCTCTCTGCCTGATCAACCCTTACAGCTTCCTTACTAGAACCGACCGGATTTGTCGTCGCACTAGAAAGGTGCGCAGATATATTCTGCAACCGATGAAGCGAGCGTGTGCCGACGGCGGGGACAGATGATCCAGGGACACGGGCGGGGCCGTCCGCGCTCGAGGCTGCTCGTCGCCCTCCTCGTGCTTGCGCTCGCGTTGACGGCGGTCCTCGCCTGGCAGGCTGCCAATGCGGAGCGCTCGCACCGCAGAGTCACCGAGCGCGCGCTCCACGATTACGCATCGTTTGCCCTCTGGCAGCTGAATCAGCAGGCATCGCAGGAGCTGCTGAGTGCGATGATTGCGACCTTCATCGTCCCACTGACGCGCGTGAGTCCGGATACTCCCGAGAGCTGGCCGTCTCCCGCGGATTTCATGGCCGTGTCGAGGCAGCCATACGTCCCTGCGAAATATCTCGACGGAGTGCGCTTCTACTTCAGATTCGACTGGCGAGACAGCGCGATGACGGTCGCCGGACTTCAGCCCTCTCCTCCCGTGCTGCGCTGGGTGAAAGACACCGTCGCCAGCTATCCGCGGAGATTCGAAGTGCCGGAGGTGAGGACACAGGCCTTCGGATCGGCTGAGCGAAGTCCCGCTCGCCGGCTCGGGATTGTCATCACGAACGATTCCTACGTTGCGAGCGTCGATAGCGTAGACGGCAGACTGCGCATTGTCTGCTACGTTGTCTCGCGCGACAAGGATGGGCGTCCGCTCGTCACTTACGGATTCGAGACCGACGCGAAGTCATTCGTCGTGCCGGTCCTCCGCCAGGTGCTCGACCGCACGCCACTCCTTCCTCCCTCGCTGGTTCGGGGAATACCGCGCGACTCGATGCTCGCTGTGACGGCGGCGGCGCCCCACTC
>JAHFCS010000028.1:4065-10857 GCA_023249395.1 Gemmatimonadota bacterium | reverse complement strand
CAATAAGCGCCCTCGATCACGGCAAGCCGACGACGGGGTTTGAGAGCCTTGATGAACGTCGTCGCCTCGTCGAGCGACTCCCTGTTGAGCGAGTAATGCACCCACCGTCCCTCGCGCCTGTCGAGAACGATCCCGGCGTCCTTGAGGACCTTGAGGTGGAAGGAAAGCCGGGACTGCGCCGCATCGAGCGCGCTCATCAGCTCGCAGACACAACGCTCACCATCGATAAGCATCGCGACGATCTCGAGTCGCGTCTCATCGGACAGCGCGTGGAATACCCGCGACGCGGAGCGCAGGTCGGAAGTGCGGAGCTGGGTAGCGACAGCGGTGGCCATGATCCTAAAATATCAATAAATCTTGATACGTCAAGTGGGTCGGCTCGGAGCCTCCTCCTTCCAGGCAAAGTAGGAGTAGGCCACGAGAATAGTCGCCGCGCTGACAATCGCGCCAAACATCACGATGTGCGTCCACCGCGGTATGACGAGCACAGAGACCGCGATCAACACACCGGCGATGGTTATCACATAACCGCCGAGGCGGTGCGTGCGCTCCCACACTGTGTCGCTCGACAGTGTCCATGGCGTTCGGATTCCAAAGAACCAGTTCCGATGAAGCTGCGGCAGATAGAATCCGATCCCGACGAGTAGAAGTCCGATTCCCATCGGCACCCAATGCAGCACCGCCACCGGCTTGCCGAGTCCGGCCGCGAGGAGCAGGAAGTGCACGCCCAGGCAATACAGCATGACCAGAATCATCATCCCCTCATATGCCCCGGCGAACTTGGGGTAATTCTCGCGATGGGGGTCGATGAGCGGGAGCGCCCGGACGAGGAAGGCGAGCATCGCCAGCACTAACGGGATTGTCCAGGCTGTCCAGAGTCGGGCCGCCCACTGGTCCGGCTCGCCGTGGAGATTCCAGTGCATCGGCCCCTGGTCCGGGAGGCGCGAGTAGACAGCCAGCGATGCCGCTACGGCGATGATGACGATGAGCGGCGGAATCCACTTACGCATCGATCCTCCGGACGAAGGTGGCTTAGAAGCTCTTGAAATAGTCGAACGGTTGCTGGCAGCTCTTGCAGTAGTGAATCGCCTTGCATGCGGTGGAACCGAACTCGCTCTTCTCCTCTGTATTCGCGGACCCGCAGTACGGACACTCCACCGTCGGCCGCGATCGGCGGATCGTCACCAGCTGGTCAACTCCATCGGCCTCGGCCACGTCAACCGGCGGCGCGATCCCGTACTCCCTCAGCTTGCGCTTCGTCGCATCCGAAATCCAATCCGTTGTCCAGGGCGGCGAAAAAACACTTCTCACCGTCACATTCGTGAAGCCGCGCATCTCGAGCCTCTCGACGATGTCGTGCTCGATCACCTGCATTGCCGGACAGCCGGAGTAGGTAGGCGTGACATCCACCCGCACCGCATCGCCGTCAATTGCCACGTCGCGTACGATTCCGAGCTCGACGATGTCCACCACCGGCAGCTCCGGATCCTTTACTGCTTTCAGCAGCTCGAGCACGTCTTCGCGTGTCGCCGCAACCCGGGTCACCATTCCGCCCCCGGATGCGACCGTGCGACTATCTGCATTTCCGAGAGCATGTGGCCGAGGTACTCGGTATGGCGTCCGCGCTCGTCCTGCTCGAGCGGGGGCACGTCGGAGGGAATGGACAGCGTCGAACGTTGCATCACGTCGGCAACCATCGTCCGCCACTGTGGCTCGAGCATCCGAAGGTCCGGCGCGATTCCGGCAGCGTGGAGTCGCTCCTCGACCTCATCCGCCGCGAACATCTCCCGGGTATACCGCCATAGATCGTCGACTGCCTTCTGTGCCCGGTCATGGCTTTCCTCGGTGCCGTCCCCCAGGCGCTGCAGCCATTCGCTGCTGTGTCGCAGATGGTATCGCACTTCCTTGTAGCCCTTCGACGCGATCCCGGCGAGCTCGCTGTTGGCGCTCTTCTGGAGCTCCTGCATCTGAAGAAAGCTGAAGGCATCGAACAGAAGCTGTCGCACGATGGTGAATGCAAAATCTCCGATCGGCAGCTCGACCATTTTGAGATTCCGGAATTCCACCTCTTCGCGGAAGTAGGCGAGCGCGTCCTCGTTCCTTCCTTTCCCCTCGACCTCGCCGGCGAAATGCAGGTACAGGGTTGCCTGTCCTATCAAATCGAGAGCGATGTTGGCGAGCGCGATGTCCTCCTCGAGGATCGGTCCGTGGCCGCACCACTCGGAAAGCCGGTGCCCCAGCACGAGCCTGTCGTCGCCGAGTCGCAGCAGATACTCGAAGAGATCGTCGTTGCTCACGGTCAGAAGCCCTTGACCCCGCGTGGAATCTTATAAAACTGGGGGTGCCGATAGATTTTGTCCGCGCCCGGATCGAAGAAAGATCCCGCCTCGTCGCTCGGTGATGCAGTAATCGCGGCCGATGGCACCACCCAGAGGCTCACGATCGGTCCACGCCGCGCGTAGACGTCGCGCGCGTTCTGAAGCGCCATCTCGGCGTCCGCCGCGTGAAGACTTCCCACGTGCTCATGCGCTGCACCCTGGGCTTCCTGCGCGAAAACTTCCCAGAGTGGCCATTGGGTCGCGCCGTCGCGTTCTGCCCCGGTGCCATCGGCCCCGGGTCCCCCCGCTTCCTTGTCGGCTGCGGGAACGGGACCGCTCACTTTCGTGGACCGAGACATTGCGGGCCCGTCAGGCCGCGTTCGAGGCTGATGCCGGCTGATGCTTTGCCGCGTACGCCGCTGCGGCTTCGCGCACCCACGCTCCCTTCTCGTGTGCATCTCGCCGTGCCTGCAACCGCTCCCGATTGCACGGGCCATTGCCCTTCACGACCGCCCAGAACTCGTCCCAGTCGATGGGTCCGTGCTCCCAATGTCCCGTCTCTTCGTTGTATTTCAGGTCAGGGTCGGGAAGAGTGAGATCGACTGCCTGCGCCTGGGGAACTGTGAGATCGATGAATCTCTGCCTCAGCTCGTCGTTCGTCTTCCGCTTTACGCGCCACTTTATGAGCTCGGCGGTGTTTGGGGAATTTGCGTCACTCGGGCCAAGCATCATCAGCGACGGCCACCACCAGCGATTGACCGCGTCCTGCGCCATCGCCTTCTGCGCCGGAGTGCCGTTCGCGAGCGTCGCCATGATCTCGTAGCCCTGCTTCTTGTGGAAGTTCTCCTCCTTGCAGATGCGGATCATCGCCCGCGCGTACGGTCCGTACGACGCCTTGGCCAGAACGGTCTGGTTCACTATCGCCGCCCCGTCAACGAACCAGCCGATCACGCCCATGTCTGCCCAGCTCAACGTCGGGTAGTTGAAGATGCTCGAGTACTTCGCTTTCCCGGTGAGAAGCTGATCGACAAGCTCCGCGCGGTCCACGCCGAGAGTCTCCGTACCGCAGTAGATGTAGAGGCCGTGACCCGCCTCGTCCTGGACCTTGGCGATGAGAGACATCTTTCGCTTCAACGACGGCGCCCGGGTGATCCAGTTGCCCTCGGGCAGCATGCCGACGATCTCGGAGTGCGCGTGCTGCGACATCATCCGGATGAGCTGGGTGCGATAGCGCTCCGGCATCCAGTCCTTTGGCTCGATCGTCTCACCGGCCTCGATCCGGGCCTCGAACCTGGCGTTCAGAGCGGCATCGTCCACGGCTTTTGGTGCGTCTTGCTGCATCGCTGTTCCCCATTATGGAACCATTTGTGCGTACTTCTAAACGTATCGGCGGAAGGTGGCAAAAGTTAGCTGCGACCGCCTGTAATGTGTAAACTTCGTGGGCAACGCGGTTCCTGTCCCAGCGCCTTCTTTGCGTCGGGACAAAAGTCACCTCCGGACAGGATGTCAGTGGACTCCAAGGTCGTGGATCTGTCGATCGAAGCGGGCCGGGTGACCTCCGAAACCGCGAACGGAGTCACCACGATCACGTTTTCGCATCCGAAGAGCAACTCGCTGCCCGGCCATCTGCTGGCCGAGCTCGCCGTCGCGGTCGGCGTGGCGGGCGGTGATGCCGCGACCAGCGTGATCGTGCTTCGGAGCGAAGGTACGGGGGCATTCTGTGGTGGCGCCTCCTTCGCCGAGCTCCAGGAGATACGCGACGCCGAGGGCGGGAAGCGCTTCTTCATGGGATTCGCCAATCTCATCATCGCGATGATCCGCTGCCCGAAGCTGATCATCACACGCGTCCACGGAAAGGCGGTGGGCGGCGGGGTGGGGATCATCGGCGCATCCGACTATGTCATCGCGACCGATGCCGCGGCCATTCGCCTGAGCGAGCTGGCCATCGGCATCGGGCCTTTCATCGTCGGTCCGGCCCTCGAAAGAAAGATGGGAATGGGACCGTTCAGCGCCATGACGATCGACGCGGATTGGAGGGATGCCCACTGGGCCGAGCGGCACGGCCTTTACGCCGAGGTGCACCATGATGTGCCGGCGATGGACGCGTCGCTGGCAAAGCTCGTCGCGACCCTGACGGCGAGCAATCCCGAAGCGATGGCTCGTCTCAAGTCAGTCTTCTGGCAGAACACAGAAGACTGGCCCGCGCTCCTCGAGTCGCGCGCCGAGATGAGTGGAACGCTGGTTCTTTCCGAGTATACGCGAAAGGCGATCGGCAGGACCTGAGACAAAGCCGGCTTCAGCTCTTTTCACCGCGGAGAACGCGGAGAACGCGGAGAAGGACTGGGGGAAAAGTCAGAAAGGACCATTCGCCTGATTCCCTTCGCCAACGGCTGAGAGTTGAAGTTCATCAGGAGTCCGCGCGTAATGCCGGAGAGCCGGAGATAGGTCAGGAGCTGGGCTTCATGAACGGGGAGCAGCTTGCTGACCGTCTTCAACTCTACAATGAGTTCGCGATCGACGACCAGATCCGGCTTGTAACCCAGCTCGATCCGAACGCCGTCATAGATCACGGGCAGAGTGACCTGCCAGGCGACGGAGAAGCCATGCTTCGCCAGCTCGTAGCTGAGGCATTCCTCGTACGCTGACTCCAGGAGCCCGCATCCGAGAGTGCGGTGGACTGCTATCGCACACCCGATGACGCGACGGGTGAGGTCGTCCTCACGCACATCGTCTGCAGCTTGCCTTCGAACTGGACCGGTCATCGCGGCAATCAATCCACTCTACTCCGTGCGCCACGAATCAATCCAATACGCGTGCTCCCGTTTTCACCCTTCTTTTACTCCGCGTTCTCCGCGTTCTCCGCGGTAAAGAACGCCGGTCGAGCCTCCCGCGACGACCATCACGTTGACTAACGAATTCACTCTCACTCGACCTCCCCCGTGGTGCCCTATGAAGATTTCGGTGCTGAGAATCCGAGCGTCGGGATGAATCGTGGCGGCTGGCGGTGGTGCGTCGCCTGCTCGAATGCGTAGGCGAGCCGGATCAGCGTCGGCTCGCTCCACGCGGCGCCCATGAACGAGATGCCTACGGGGAGACCGAACGCAAAGCCGGCAGGGACATTGATGTTCGGATATCCGGCGACGGCAGCCGGGGTCGAGCTCGCGCCGCTGAAATGATCTCCGTTCACCTCGTCGGTCGTCCATGCCGGAGCCCCGGTCGGCGCGACGATCGCGTCGAGCTTGTGCTTCTTCATCACTGCGTCGAGTCCCTGCGCACGCGACTTGAGGTGGTTCTTCGCCAGAGCATTGCGGTACTTCTTCTCTGTCAACGGTCCCTTCTTCTGAGCCATCAGCATTATCTCCTGGCCGAAGAAAGGCATCTCGCGGTCGCGGTTGCGCTCGTTGAAGTCGATCACGTCCTTGAGTGTGCGCACGCGAATATTGGGCTTGAGGCCGGCTAGATACTTGTTGAGATCAGCCTTGAACTCGTATAGCAGAACGTCGAGCTCGCTGTCGTCGAACGTTCCCGCAGTCGGAATGTCGGCCGGATCGACGATCACCGCGCCCTTTGACTTCATTACGATGATCGCGTCGTTCACCAGCTTGTCAGCAGCATCGCTATAACCGAAGAACTTCTTCCGTGCGACGCCGATTCTCGCTCCGCGCAATCCATTCGCGTCGAGAAAGCGCGTGTAATCGATTCTGGTATGCCCCCGGCTGGCGAGCGTCGCAGAATCCGACGAGTCAACGCCGGCGAGAACGGTCAGCAGGATGGCGGCGTCGCCAACCGTGCGCGCCATCGGTCCGGCCGTATCCTGACTGTGCGCGATCGGGATTATCCCGGAGCGGCTGAGGAGGCCCAGCGTCGGTTTGATCCCGACAATCCCATTTGCGGACGACGGACAGACTATCGATCCGTCGGTCTCGCTTCCGATGGCCGCCGTCGAATAATTGGCCGAGACTGCGGCGCCGGATCCCGAGCTCGATCCGCACGGGTTACGGTCGAGGACGTACGGATTCTTCCCCTGTCCGCCGCGGCCGCTCCATCCGCTGGAAGAATGTGTTGACCGGAAGTTGGCCCATTCGCTGAGGTTCGTCTTTCCGAGGAGAATTGCGCCGGCTTCGCGCAGCTGACGCGCGATGAATGAATCCTTTTGCGCGATGGATCCCTCGAGCGCCAGCGATCCCGCCGTCGTCGTCATCCGGTCGCCGGTGTCGATGTTGTCCTTGAGAAGAATCGGAATGCCGTGCAGCGGACCGCGCACACCGCGCGTTGCGCGCTCACGGTCGAGCGCATCGGCGATCGTAAGCGCGTCAGGGTTTGTCTCCAGCACATGTCGCAGCACGGGCCCGCGCCGATCGAGAGAGTCGATCCGCTCCAGGTACTGCTCGGTGATCGAGCGCGCAGTCCGCTTGCCCGTCGCCATGTCGCGCTGGAGCTGGACTATCGTCGCCTCTTCCAGATCGAAGTCGAT
>JAHFCS010000028.1:0-4055 GCA_023249395.1 Gemmatimonadota bacterium | reverse complement strand
GGGTTCCCTGCACCGAGAAGTGCCGCGCCGCCGAGGGCGCCGCTGCGGACGAAGTCGCGCCGCTTCATCAGCCGATGTGGCAGCTGGCGAGTCCGCGCTTCTCGAGGTACTGCTGATGGTAGTCTTCCGCCTCGAAGAACGTCGACGCCGGAGTGATCTCGGTGACGATCGGGCGACGATACTTTCCGCTGCGTTCGCGCTCGTCCTTGGATGCGATAGCGGCCGCCTTCTGTTCGTCGTCGTGGTAGAAGATCGCTGAACGATACTGTTCGCCGACATCCGGACCCTGGCGGTTGAGCGTTGTCGGATCGTGGTTCTCCCAGAACACGGTCAAGAGATCGTCGTAGCTGAGACGCGCCGGATCGTACGTTACCTCGACCACTTCGGCGTGGCCGGTGCGTCCGCTGCAGACGTCGCGATAGGTGGGATTCACCATCGTTCCTCCCAGGTAGCCGACTCTCGTCGAGAGCACTCCTGGCAGCTGTCTGTAAGCGGCCTCGACTCCCCAGAAGCAACCGGCTCCGAAAGTCGCAATTCTTGAAGTCTCGGTCATTTCATCCTTCTCCATTCGTTCTCCTTGCGGCGGCCGAGCGGCCTTCGTTCATGTATTGAGCCAGCAGGTGGTGGAAGTGATGCGTTCCCACTTCGCGCCGTGGAGAGAATCTACCGCGGTCGTAAAGCCTGGAGCTCACTCCGCGCTGCACCGACTCGACAACTTCCTCGTCTTCCATCTCGACCTTGTGGGTACTCGCGCCGACCCCTTTATCGCGAAGCGATTCCTGCCAGACGTAAGAGATGAACGAGACGCGCGTTCGCCCGGGCCCAAGCGGGCTCACGACGTTCACTGACAGGCCCCATGGGTAGAAGTTCAACATCAGGTTCGGGAAGAGCCAGAAATAGAACGCTGCGACAAGCTTGCCTTCATCCGGATGTCCGGTCGGAAGGTCGAACACGACTTCTCCAGGTTTGGCGATGCCCATCTGCAGACTCCCGCAGGGGAACGTCTCGGTATAGTAAGCGTTGTAGTCGAGCTGCTCCGACAATCCCTGATGGACATACGGAATGTGGAATTCCTCGAGATAGTTGTCGCAGTAGAGCGCCCAGTTCGCATTGATCAGATAGTCACGCGAGTCCTTGGGGTCGTGGCGGAAGTCTTCCAGCGGCATCCACCCGACTCTGGCCTGGACGGGAGCGATCCAATCTTCGAAGGAGATCGCCGGATCGAGCCCCGTGAACAGCAATGGACCCCACTCTTGGAGCGGAAGCCGCGGCAGATTGTCGGCGGCGCTTGGAAATCCTTCCGCGCCATCGAACTCGGGCATCGAGACGAACGAGCCGTCCATCGCGAAGCGCCGTCCATGATAACGACAGCGGAGCGTTTTCAGATGTCCTTCGCCCTCGACGACCAGCGCACCGCGATGCGTGCAGACGTTCGACAAACAGCGCAGCTCGGCGGACTCGTCCGACGACAGGAACAGCGGCTCATCGAGACAGCCGTCGAGGAGCGTGAAGGGAAGAACGTGACCGGGCGCTTTCACTCGCGCCGCGTCGCCCGCCCACTGCCAACTGCGCGCGAACACCGCGTCCTTCTGCAGCTCGTAGTACGCGGGGTCGGAGTAGGCGGCGGCGGGGAGCGTGGAGGCGCGAGTGATGTCCGCGCCCACCTCGATGGCCGGCGGAAGCCCTCCGTTCCGGTTGCGCGCAACTACCCTCGACTTGTTTTCTGTCTGCTTGCCAGCCATGAATGAGATTACGAACTTTCGGCGAAACTTCCAGCCGTGCCGGGCAGTAGGGAATCTCAAAGGAGGTACGAATGTTCAGCCTGATTACGCTGCTCATCGCCCTTGCGGCGGTAGTGATTGGTTATGGCGGGGCGCGGCGGTTCGTCCGCGACCGACTTCGTTACGTTGACGGCGCCCAGAAGGGGACGGCGCCGATCATCGCCGGCATCGTCGCATTTCTCATTGCGCTGCCGGTGGTCTGGCTTCTTCCGCTGGTTGGGGTCGGCACCGCCATCGCGTTCGCGGTGAGCGTGGCGACCGGAGTTGCCGTCGGTGCCCGCGACATCAAGAGTGGGAATTATCCATCTCTGCCGAGGGCGTGACCCGGACAGATACCCGATCCAAAGCGATTGGAACCACGGAGAACGCGTCCTCCGTGGTAATTTCACCCTGACTGCCGACCGAAGCTCGTTGTTAGCGTCCCAAACGAAAGACAGAATAGACACTATCCTGTCCATTCCGCATGACAGCGTGCACCCGCTTCCTGAAGCCCGCGACAGTCCAACATTCATTGCGATAAGCGCTTAGCGGCTCGCGAGGAACTCGCCCGACTCCGGCACCCTAACTGCCTCCCACACCCGCGTTTCCTCTTGAATAATCGGTGACCGGGAGGTCTCGTGTTCAGAAAAGTTGTCATTCCAGTCGCGATGTTCGCATCGGTGTTCGCTTTGGCCGCACTTCCCGCGGCTGCCCAACGCATCCATCGCTCGGCGCCTGCGGCGTCGCTCTCCGTTTCACCCTACGCCGGCTACATGACTTTCGGCACGCTGGTGGATGGACCGCTCAATACGAGCGTCACGAGCGCATCTGCGCCCGTCTATGGTGCCCAGCTGAATCTGCCGCTCGGCAACACTCTCTCGATCGTTGGCAACGTCGCCTACACGGAGCCCGATCTGCGCTTCGGCATCCCGATACTCGGCAGCATTTCATTCGGGAAGAGCGACGTATGGCTCTACGATGCAGGACTTCAGCTTTCCGCACCGGGCTATGGCAGCGGCGATCGCGGAATCTTTCCTTTCGTCCAGGTGGGCGCGGGAGCGATGAGGTACGACGTCCAGTTCTCGGGCCTGAGCCGCACCGCGACGAACGCTGCGTACACCGCCGGCATCGGCGCCGACATTCCGCTTGCACCGAACATCGGTGTCCGGCTGGTGGCGCGGGATTACATCGGGAAGTTCGACTTCAACGAAGCGACTTCGGTGGACGTCGAGACGAAGACGTCGCACAATGTCGCGCTCAGCGCCGGATTGAAGCTCGGCTTCTAGTGCATCTCGTCCCCGTCCCCGTTCTGCCTCAGCGCCCGCGCATCGCAGCACAGGCAGAATCGGGGGCGGGATCTGCCGTCCCGTAATGCTGGCGAATAATCGAAGGCGGCGGCGGCGCAGAGATTCTCATGATGAAGATCGTCGAGTACTCGCTGTCGCAGAGGTCGGGGAAGCGCGGACCGCCCAGCGCGGCGATGACGGCGGCGAGACTGTTGCTGTGACCGACGACGACGATTGTTCCGCCGCGGTGACGCATGATGGCCGCCGCCGTGCTGTCGGCGAACGCCGCACCTCCGCTCGGTACGATCTCTGTCGTCAGTCCGAGCACAGTCGCCAGCGGACGCGCCGTTTCGACGGTGCGCTTCCATTGCGTCGAGATCACGTTGGTGACGCCCGAATTGGCGAGCATCGCGGCAAGAGCGACTGCTCGCGCCCGTCCGGCGGAGGTGAGCTCTGGATCGGGATCTTTTGGGTTCTCGAGCGACTTCTCCCCGTGGCGCACGAGGTAAACAGTGGTGACCGCCGGTGTGGCAGTCCGCGCGGTGGCACACGCGGCAATGACCACCAGTGCGGCAATGCACGGTAATCCATAGAATTCTCTGGCTCGGTCTCTCATCGTGGATTGATATGAAGTGGGCAGTTAGTCCGCAATCCGAAGTGGTATTTTCCATCCCGTGATGAAAATTTCTTTCTCGTTCTCGATATCCTGTATCGCCGTCGGTCTTCTGACAGCCGACGCATGCACTTCCGAAAAACCCCCGGTCAGGACTCGAGCCGACATCACCGCCGATTCGGCGCTCGCCGCTGACCTCACCCTGGCAAATCGCGACACGCTGGTCGTCGACTCGATCGGACAATACCGGCCGGCCGAAGGCACGGTCGTGGACACAAACGTTGCAGAAACAACGACGCCGAAGCCTTCGCCGGCCGCGGCACCGCTGGCGGCGCCACCGACTGCGCCGACTGTGGCTCCGGCTCCCGCAGCGGCCACCCCGCGACCACCCGCCGC
>JAHFCS010000439.1 GCA_023249395.1 Gemmatimonadota bacterium | reverse complement strand
GTCGGCGCCGCACCAAGGCACGATTTCGCGCGGGAGATGATTCGGCATCCCATCGGCTGGGTGAGGGGCGCGCTCAGGAGCTTCGGCGACGGAGTCCAGCAAGCGCAACGACTGCGCGACCGAATGCGGTCGAAGGGGTTTGCCGGCGACGCACGGCTCGAGCGCGTGGAGCGCTACTGCGATGCGTTCGCACCGAGCGCCGGTTTCGTCACCCGCGTCCGTGCATATCATCGATCGGGAGCCCGGCCGCAGCGCGTGGTGTCGCGAATGATTCTCTACGGACTGATAGCGGTTTTTCCGCGAGCGCATTCCTCGCTCCAGCACTGACGGTGGATGCCAAGTTGCTGACCGTCGCCTTCGACGCCGAGCATACACGGCAATCCGCGGCTGGCATCGCGAGATACGCCAAAGGTCTGGTCACTGCGCTGCGGAAGCGCGGCGACGTATCGGTGCTGGAGCTGGGCGGCGGTGAAGTCGTGGCGCGCAATACCCTTCGTAAGCGGGCCGTCACGCTGCGCCAGGACTTCGTGTGGTACCCCTGGCTCGGAAGAAACCGGGCAGCTGACGCTCACGCCGACGTCTATCACGTCCCGTTACCACGAGGACCGATAACAAAGGGAACGCCGCCCCTCGTCGTGACAGTGCACGATCTCGTCTCACTGCTCTTTCCGGAAACGATGACTCCATGGAGCCGGCTCTACAGTCGGTTCACCCTCCGGCGAATACTCGACGCCGCGGACAGAATCCTGACCCCGTCAGCTGATACCGCTGACGACCTCCGCTCACTTCTCAAGATTCCGTCGGCGCGAATTCGCGTGGTGCACAACGGCGTCGACGAATTCTTTTTCGAGAGTCCGGTTGAGCCGGGAGAGGTGGCCTTCCGGGATGATGGACCGTATGTCCTGTTCGTCGGAACGCCCGAGCCGCGCAAGAATCTCGATCGCCTCGTCGCGGCGATGGCACTGCTTCGGAAGCGAGGAAGGAACGAGCAGCTCGTCATCGCAGGCGGCGGTGGCTGGGGCCAGAGCAGCGCGGACGCTCCGCACGTGCGCTGGCTCGGCAGAGTATCGGATTCAGATCTCCGAATTCTCTACGCGAACGCTTTATGTCTCGCGCTTCCGTCTCTCCACGAAGGGTTCGGTCTCCCGGCTGTGGAGGCGATGGCCACCGGTACTCCGGTAGTCGCGAGTCGAACCGGAGCTCTGCCTGAGATCACGGCGGGCGCTGCTGTTCTCGTCGATCCGCTGAACATCGCTGACATCGCGGACGGGATCGCGCGCTGCATCGCGGAGCGCGCGTCATTCGCCGCCCTTGGTCGGGAGCGGGCGAAACAGTTCACCTGGGATCGCGCCGCGGCCGGCACGATGGCCGTGTATCGAGAGCTGGCCTGACCGAAGGGCCTGCCCGGAAGCCCAGAAAAGGAGCGTCGCATCGAAGGCGACGCGAATGGTCCACGCCGATGCGGCGCCGACGATCCCATAGTGGGAGACCAGCCACCACGCCAATGGCAGATGAATCACCACCTCGAGCATGTGGAACTTGGCGTTGATGTCGGGGCGACCGAACGCTGAGAGGAAAGTGGAAGGAACAAGCGCCGCGGCGTTGAAAAGAACTCCAATCGCGAGGATGCGCGTCGCCGTACCCGCTGCGTCGGCGACCTGCGGCCCCAGCCAGAGGCGCAGCAGCTGAGGCGCGAACAGGACGAGGATTGCAGCGGGTCCGCTCAGCAGTAGCACCACCATCCCCACGGCTCGGCGAAACAGCGGACGAAGTCTTTCGTGCTGTGACGTGCCGTGCAGCGCGCTCAGAGTCGGGAACATCGCCCGTACCAGACTTCCCGGAATCATCAGTAGCCGCATGACCGCATCGAAAGGCGCGGAGTAAAGTCCGACCGCCGAGATTCCCCTCAACGCGCCAAGCATAAATCGATCGGCGTACACAAGCGTTGGACTGACCACGTTGGATATCGAAAGCCAGGCTCCAAACGCGAGCAGCGGGCGCATGCGTCGCCAATCTTGCGGCCAGCGCCAGCGATACCCGGGCATGGTCGACGACACTACACCCGCCAGAACGCCGCACACGATCAGCCTCAGAACTACGAGCGAAGCCAGAATTGCAGGCAGGCCGATGCCGTGTGTGACCGCAAAAGCGGGAATGATAAACGACAGTGTGCTGATAGGAATGCGCAGCAGGTTCACCAGTCCGAACCGGCTGGCGCCTTCCAGTGCGCCGAAAAGGCTCATCAGGAGCAGCGTCGCAGGCACCATCACACCTATCAGCCTGAAAACCGTCACCGCCTCCGAGTGAAGCTCTTGCGGGACAACGAAGACGTGATTCACCAGCACCGGAGCCAGCAGAACGATGAGAGCGCCACCGAGGACACCAAGAATCGTGTGACCGACCATCGACATCACGACCAAATCCGACGTGCTCTCGTCCTTCCGCGCGATCCCTTCGGCAACGTGTTTCGTTGTGGCGGGTCCGAGACCGAGCGCAAAAAGCGTCGAGTACTCGAGAACGGTGAGCGCGAGGCTCAGTAGGCCGAAGCGCGCAATCCCGAGTCCGTGCACCGTTATCGGCACCAGGGCGAGTCCCACGAGAAGCGGGACAGCGAGCCCCATCAGATTCAGATAGCTGTTCTTTGCCGTCCTCGACCGGAGGAGACTGATCAATGGAACCCGCCAACGAGATCAATCACCGGCTTCCGCGCTCCGCCAGCCCATAGGCGCGGGCACGAGCGACAATTGCGCGCTCCACCTGATCCTCGGCCGCGGCGAGAACGTCCGCGACGGCCACGTTCGACATGCTTCCCCGCGGCGCTCCCCTCCCCACCACCTTCTGGTGCTTTCCTGACGGTCCGTACCAGCGCGGATTCCCAGTCGTGAAGACGGCGACAACCGGAACACCGAGCGCGTCGGCGATGTGCATTGGCGCACTGTCGTTGCA
>JAHFCS010000438.1 GCA_023249395.1 Gemmatimonadota bacterium | reverse complement strand
CATCCCGCTTCGGTCGGCCTGTCCGATTGCCGTAGTGTAAGCGACCCCGACCCACCCCTTGACGGCGTCCTGCGCGGAAGCAGCCCGCGGAATGATTACCGCGATGACGATAAAGCTGATCACCACATTAATGCGTCTCATCATGGTTAGAACCGATTCAGCTTCATGCCAGCCGGCAGCGTTGTCCCGAGCTGCCGCAGTGTCGCCTCGCGCGCGCCGACCGTCGCGAGGTAGTACTGGTTGATCACCGGATCGTGCGGCGCTTCGTGGAGCGCCGAGCGCATCTCGGTCATCACGTTGTCGAGTGCGGCGAGTCGGGTGCGGTACGTATCGGGAGTCGTCGGCATCGGAATGTCGGTGTTGCTGGCCGAGAGGTACGCGGAGGCGCGCTGGTATTCCTCGCCGGCGCGGTTGAGCGCCGCCCACGCTTCCTCGGGCGAGTGGAACTCGCTCACAGTGCTCGACGCAAGAGTGGCGGGCTCGCTGGATGACGCAGCCCTCGCCACCGCCGCGGTCTGGCCGGTGCTGTTGGGCGAGGCGGCATTCTGCGACTGCGCGCTCTCGTTCGGTGACGCGTTCGCGGTGTATCGTCCAACTGCCGCACCACCGACGAGCAGCAGAACCGCGGCCGCGGCCTGCATCCATGTCCGCGTTGCGAAGCGACCACCGCTGGCGCTCTTGGTGATGAGTCCCTCCGCCCGCAATCGCGTGGCGAGAGAGTCCCAGTCGGTAAGTGGGGTCATTCCGCGCTCGCGCTCGCGAGCAACGAGGTCATCCAGCTCGTTTTCAGATAGGGGCAGCATGTGTCCTTCCCAAGCCGGTGGTTGGTTCATCCACGAGGTGCGCCAGCAACCGGCGAAGCTTGGCGCGCGCTTTGAAAAGCTGTGATTTCGATCCGCCTGACGTGATCCCCAGCTCCTGCCCGATCTCGTCGTGCGTGTAGCCTTCGATGTCGTGCAGCACAAAAACCATTCTTGCTCCCGGCGAAAGCTGGGTCATCGCTTTCTCGATCGATTCGGCTAGGAATGTCCGGTCGCTGTCTCCCTCGACGACTCCGCTGTTTTCCTCGATGTCGGTCTCGATCTTCGCGAGCCTTTTCACCTTTCTGAGCGCGTTGAGCGTGCGGTTCACTGCGATGCGGTGAGCCCACGTCCCGAACTGCGATTCTCCGCGGTAGCCCGGGAGTGCGCGAAAGATCTGGATCCACACTTCCTGTGCGATGTCGGCGGCGATGTCGTGATCGCCGCAGAGCCGGCGCACGACAGCATCGATGTGCGGAGAGTGCCGCAGCCATAGCTGCCGCATCGCCCGCTCATCGCCTTGCATGGCGCGCTGAAGCTCCAACTGATCAGGTTGCATCCCGTCTGGAAGTTTAGTCACCCGGCCAGGCTGTGGGGTTGCAGGTTGGGTTCGTTCGCGCGTGGTGCGTTCCAGTTGAGCTGTTGTCAGTTATTCCGTCACAGTGCCGTCTTGCACTACGAAACGGGAACGCTGAAACGGGTGACAGTTCAACTGGGCACTCACAACGCGCCACTGTCTGGGTCTAAGTCGTACCCACGAAAAAACATGTGTCGAAATCTGCCTTTCCCTATTACTATGGCGGGTTCCGGGTGACGCCTGTTTACACAGGTCGTCCCCTATTAAGAAGGGTACCGTCCGCCGGTGGAACTCCAGGCGGCGCAGTGCGTACCTCTATGGTAGCAAGGAGTTGAAGTGCTGAGAGTCATTCTGACCGTCCTCACGCTTTCCCACGGTGATAACGGTCTTCCGGCAAAGGCGCCGGATGCGGTTGGGATGTCTTCCTCCCGCCTCGAAGCCATCGACCGCGTAGTCCAGCGCGGCATTAGCGCTGGAGGGTACCCGGGTGCGTCCGTAGTCGTCGGCCGCAAGGGAGCCGCGGTCTGGGAGAAGGGCTTCGGGAAACTCTCCTGGTCACCCGTGAGCCCGTCCGTTGACGCCGAGCGGACGATCTACGACATCGCGTCTCTCAGCAAGGTCGTCGGGACGACGACCGCGATCATGGTGCTCTACGACGAGAAGAAGGTTGACCTCGACGCACCCGTCTTCCGGTATCTCCCCGCATTCTCCGGCGGACTCAAGGACCAGGTCACTGTCCGCGAGCTGCTGACCCACCGCTCCGGGCTACCCGCCGGCCGCGATCTCTGGCGCATCTCCCACAGTCCGCAGGAAGCGCGCGACTTCGTGCTCAGCACGCAGCTCGAGTACCCGCCCGACCAGGCGTACGTCTACTCCGACCTCGGCGCCGACGTACTCGGGATGATCGTCGAATCTGTCTCCGGCGAGCGACTCGATCGCTTCCTCGCGCGCCGCGTGTTCGGTCCGCTCGGAATGCACGATACTTTCTATCGCCCCGCGGACTCGGTCCGCTATCGCGTCGCGCCAACCGAGATGAATCCGCCCCGCGGCTATCCACTTCGGGGCGAAGTCCACGACGAGAACGCCTACGCACTCGGCGGAATTGCCGGCCATGCGGGACTGTTCAGCACCGCGGCCGATCTCTCGATCTTCGCGCAGATGATGCTCAACGGCGGGACATACGACGGAGTGCACATCATCAGCGACTCCACCGTCGCTCTATTCACGCACCGCGCCGGGGCCGGCCACCGCGCACTCGGCTGGGATACCGCCGACGGCGACTATGGATCGGGCAGCTACCTCACCGAGCGCGCGTACGGTCATACGGGTTACACAGGGACTTCGATCTGGATCGACCCCGACCGAGAGATGTTCGTGGTCCTGCTGACGAACCGCGTGCACGCCGCGAGGGCGTCGCACCCGGGCAAGCTCATCATGGACGTGCGTGCTGATCTTTCGGACGCGGCCGTGCTGGCCGTGGTGGATGGAACGATGCCGACGCTCGCAATGCCCGAGGCATTCCGCGCCGACCGCGAGATCGGATGGAACACACAGATCAGGCGGGTGCGC
>JAHFCS010000437.1 GCA_023249395.1 Gemmatimonadota bacterium | reverse complement strand
GTCCGGATGGAACTCCGCGGATCGGCGTTCCGTTCTATCTCGCCGACCCAAGGCTCGCGCAGATCGAGGACGATCTCGCGCTTGGCGTCGAATCCGATGACGACGCAATGCGTTACATGCGGCACGAAGCGGGTCACGCGTTCAATTACGCGTACCGTTTTTATGATCGCGCAGACTGGCGCCAGACTTTCGGGCCGTACTCGCGCCCATATCACGACCGATACCGCGCCGATCCTTTTTCTCACGATTTCGTCCGGCACATTCTGGGCTGGTACGCGCAGAAGCATCCTGATGAGGATTTCGCGGAGTCGTTCGCTGTCTGGCTCACGCCAGACAGCGACTGGCGCAACGCCTACACCGACTGGCCCGCGCTCGCGAAACTGGAATACGTCGACCGGGTGATGAGCGCGGTTGGCGACGACCTGCCGGCTACGGTCGAGCCCACGGACGATGATCTCCCGGTGTCGGCGATGAGCTACACGATAGAAGAGCACTACCGCGAGGCAGAGGACTCGATTCCGATAAGGGATCGGCGGGTGTTCGATGGAGACCTCCGCAATCTGTTCGCGGCTGCTTCCGAAGCACCCCAGGGTCAACCGGCGGCCGATTTCATCGCTGCTCACCGCCGTGAGATCGTCGCGCGCATCGCCTACTGGACGGGAGAGAGCAGCTACATTGTGAGACAGTTCCTGGATTTTCTCGCCGAGCGAGCGGAAGCCATGAGTCTCCGTGTTCGCGGGCTCGAGGCATCCACATTGATAGAGCTCACCGCTTTCGGGACCGCAGTGATCATGAACTTCAGACACACCAACGTCATCGACGGAAGCGAGATTGGTGAGGGCGACGAGGAATGAAAGTCGCCCTTCTTCACACGCAGGACGCGCTCGAGCCGCCGGTCGATCCGGTGCTCGACCAGATCGAGGGCGCGCTCGGGGAGAGCGGACACGAAGCGCGCCGCGTCGTCATCGATGATTCGATCGAGCCGGTAATCGCCGACCTGAAGAGCGATCCGCCGGACCTGGTGTTCAACATTGCCGAATCGTTCGGCGGGAGGAGCGCGCTCGAGTCGAACATCGCGGCGCTGCTCAACCTGCTGAGTCTCAGATACACGGGGTCGAGCCCGGCGGGTCTGATCGTCGCCGGCGACAAGACGCTGACGAAGAAGGTACTCTCGTTTCACGGAATACTGACGGCGCGCTTCGCGACTGTTTTCCGCGGCAATGTTGATTGGGCCGGAGACATCAGCTTTCCCTTGATTCTCAAGCCTCCGCAGGAGGATGCTTCGCTCGGCATCACGCAGAACTCCATCGTGCACGACATCAAGGAGCTCCTCGAAAGTATCAGCTCACTTCAGACGGAGTACCAGTCGCCCGTGCTTGCCGAGGAGTTCATCGATGGCCGCGAGTTTTATGTCGGCGTTCTCGGAAACAGCAACGTTCAGGCGCTGCCGATCATCGAGCTGGACTTCTCGAAGTTTCCGAAGGGGCTGCCGAAGATCGCGAGCTGGTCGGCGAAGTGGGGAGAGGACGGTGAAGGAAAGGGTGCGGAATTCGCCGGAACCGAATCCATCTTTCCCACGGATCTGCCCGCGGAGATGGCTGATCGGATCAAGAAGGTCGCGGTGGACGCGTTTCAGGCGCTGCGTCTTCGCGATTATGCGCGCGTGGACCTTCGCGTCACGGATTCGGGGAAGATCTATGTGATCGAGGTGAATCCGAACTGCTATCTCGAGGCGAAGAGCGAATTCGCAACCGCCGCGTTGAAAGAGGGAATCGACTATCCGCCGCTGATCAACAGAATCGTGGAGCTGGCGAGCGCGCGGTATTCACGCTGAAGACGATCGCTGAATGAATTGCGGCGGGAATACAAGAAAGCCGGCAGAGCGCCGGCTTTCTCGTTTGCCAGTCTTGCGTTGTGCTAGCGGCGCTTTCTGGCGGCTTTCTTCTTCGCAGCCTTCCGGCCGCCCTTCTTCGCAGTGCTCTTCCTTTTCTTCGCGGCCTTCTTCTTTGCTGCCATTGTGTCTCTCCGTGATGGAGTTGAACTCCCGGCGAGCTCCCCGGTGGAACTGCCGAGTGCTGCACGACGGCCGGACAGGCCCGCGTGGTCACTTCGCAACGCAACATCGCGCACGGTGCAATCGCAACCACGCGCGAATATAGGAACAACGAAAAAAACACGCAACAACTATTTCTGTAGCGAGTGTTGCGCCGCGCGTCAGACAAATTGGATTGGCGTACATGTCTGTGAAGTCGCCGGTGAGGCAATGAGACAGTGAGAACGAAAAAAGAAAAGAAAACAACTGCGGTTCTCATTGTCTCACAGCCTCACCGGCGAACTCAGGGACGTGTCGGCCGAGCGAATGCATCCGTGGAGCACCGATACTTCCAAACACACTGCGTGGATTGCACCTTACTCCGCGTGAATTCCGCGCCGGCATCATGTGATCAGCCGCGACACGCAACCTCGGAGTATTCCAAAAGGTGAAAGCTCTCGTAAAGGAAACCACGGGCCCCGGGATGGTGTTGCGGGATGTGCCTGAGCCGAAGATCCGCGAAGACGAAGTCCTGATCCGCGTTCGGCGCGCCGGCGTTTGTGGAACCGACGTTCACATCTACGACTGGGACGACTGGGCAAGAGGACGATGCAAGCCTCCTTTCGTCGTCGGCCACGAGTTCGCGGGCGATGTCGCCGAAGTTGGACGTCTCGTGACCGACGTCAGGGAAGGTGACCGCGTCACTGCCGAAGGGCACATCGTGGATGGACGATGTCTCCTCTGCCGCACGGGCAACGCCCACGTCTGTCCCTACACCAGGATCATCGGCGTCGACCGTGACGGCTGCTTCGCGGACTACATCACGATGCCCGCGACGAATGTCTGGCACCTCGACGACTCGATCAGCTACGACGTCGGCAGCATCCACGACCCGATGGGCAATGCATTTCACACCGC
>JAHFCS010000436.1 GCA_023249395.1 Gemmatimonadota bacterium | reverse complement strand
GCCGAGAGCCGACATGGTCTCCTCGACGCACTCGGGGACTGCGAGTGCTCTCGCTCCCGGCTCTGAGCCGCCCGCCGCTGCTCCGTGACCCGCCGGAAGGTCGGGAAACAGAGCGTCGCACACCGCCGACAGCGCGGCACGCTCGACCCCGTCGAGGGGCACTATCTCATCCGATTCTGCGGGGATCGCGAACGACATCTCGATTATCGGTGAATGTACTGCATAATCGATTGAGAGAAGCACGGCCGCGCGCGCGGGATGTTGCGGGTAGGGCACACGGCCTCTACTATGATGTCGCTTCCAGCACCCATGCTTCTGAATCTCCGCAGTATCGCGCGCTTTGTCGCCCTGGCTTTGGTCGCTTCCGTCTCGTGCCGGGATGCGAACCAGGCACCTCCAAGCCGCAGCTCAGCCGTCAAAGGCCAGCCGAAGGCGACGGTGGCTGCGGTCCCCTTTCATGTCCCCTCGGAATTCGAAGTCACCGACTCCATCACGCTGGCTTCGATCCGCCGCGGTCGCGCGCTCATACTCAGCACGCGTGACAGCCTTCCGAAGAATGTCGGCGCCGCTCTTTCATGCTCGAACTGTCACTTCGGCGACGGGACCCAGGCAAATGCAATGCCGCTCGTCGGTGCTTATTCGCGATTTCCACAGTATCGCGCGCGCAGCGGCCACGTCGATCTCCTCGAAGACCGGATCAACGACTGCTTCGAGCGCAGCATGAATGGTAAGGGGCTGGAGATGAAGGGGCGTGACATGCGCGACCTGGTCACTTACATCGCGTTCCTGTCGCGCGGCTACCCACCCGGCGCGGAGATGGAGGGACAGGGCGTCCCCAGGCTCGATCCACTCGTCGGAGACACGGTGCGGGGACAGCAGATCTTCGCCAGGATTTGCGTCGCCTGCCACGGCGCCGACGGCAACGGTTCGGCGGTCGCGCCACCGCTCTGGGGACCGCGGTCGTTCAATGTCGGTGCCGGAATGGGCCGCGTGAGAAGCGCTGCCGCGTTCATTCACCACTTGATGCCGCGGGATCGTCCCGGTACCCTTACGCAACAGCAGGCATTCGACGTTGCGACTTATGTCACCACACGTCCGCGGCCCGATTTTCCCGGGAAGGAACTGGACTGGCCATATGGCGGCGCGCCGCCTGACGTTGCGTATTCCACTCTGGCGTCTCGAAAGGCCGCTGGAAAGATTCTTCCGGGTCCGAAGTAGAAGACTCGCGTTCATTCCCCCACCACCGTCGATGTGACAGAGGAGATTCGAGAGATGCAGCATCAGAACGGAACAACCCGCCGCGGATTCGTGGAGAGAGTCGCGTCAGGGGCACTCGCCATCGGAGTCGGCGCCGGAGCGCCCGCCACAGCATTCGCTGCGACGGCATCGGACGACACAGCCGTCGCGCTCAAACCTGACACCAGCTGGCTCAACGGCATCAAGGGGAATCACGCCCAGATCTTCGACATGCCCGCGCCGAATGGGGCGTTCCCCCTGTTTCACGTCCGAAACTACATGCAGACTTACAAGGATGCCTATGGACTGACGTACCCTCATGTGCTCTCGATCGTCAGTCTCTACGGAATGACGGTTCCTCTCGCCTTCAACGACAAGGCATGGGCGAAGTACGGATTCGGGGCCGCGACCCAGTCGACGGACCGCGCGACCAAAGCATCCGCGGTGCGCAACGTCTTCGCCATCGCCGAAGGCGGAATAGTCCCCGGCTCGGCGGCGATCGACATTCCCGGCGATGCCAGCATCTCGGCACTCCAGTCCGTGGGTACGCGCTTCATCCTCTGCAACAACGCTTTCAACTTCTGGACGATGCGTCTCGCCGCCGGGATGGGCGGCAACGCAAAGGACATTCGCGCCGATCTCGAAGCGAACATCCTGCCACACATCACGATCGTGCCGGCGATGGTGATCGCTTTCAATCAGGCGCAGGCCGCCGGCGCCAGCTACATGTATCTTGCCTAGCTGGCACGACTCGGGGGCGTGGAAGGAGACACCTTCCACGCCCCCTCCCCCTTTTCCTACCAGATGACTCCTTCATCACCGTTCCATTTCGCGTTCTTCGTGCGCGATCTCGACTCAACACGCCAGTTCTATGGCGGCGTGCTCGGCTGCACCGAAGGTCGAAGCACCAGCACCTGGGTGGATTTCGATTTCTTCGGAAACCAGATCTCGGCGCACACGACCGGCGAGGTCGTCGCAACGCAGAACACCGGCTTTGTCGATGGCGTCGCTGTACCCATGCCCCATTTCGGCGCGATTCTGCAGTGGGATCTGTTTCAGGAAGTGGCGCGCAGAGTGCACGCCGCAGAGGTCAAGTTCGTCCTCGAGCCTCACACGCGATACGCCGGACAGCCCAGCGAGCAGATGACGATGTTCGTCCTCGATCCGAGCGGAAACTCGCTCGAGTTCAAGTCGTTTCGGCAGCCGGAGAATGTTTTCACCGCGTAGCCTGTCAACCACCGGGATAGATTAGCGCGGCATCTCGACCTTAACCAACCCGACGATGCAGCAGAACAAATTGCCCCTGATCCGGGCGTTCCTTGCCGCTCTACTCCTCGCTTTGCCCGCGCTGGCCGTTGCGCAGAATCAGCCTGTTGTACAGGACGGTGGCGCCGCGGTTGATCTCTCCTCGGCCAAAGCCGGGCGCAGCCTCTCCCAGCCAATCGACGAGGAATACACAAAGAAGATCCACGAATACACAACGGAACCGTTCTTCCTTTCGCCACTCGTGGACTACCTGCCTGCGTCGCCCAGCGTGCCGACGCCACGCGTCGTGCTCGGTGACATCGCCGGCGCGCGCAACAACCTTCCGTACTCGAAAGAGGTGTACGAGTACATGAGACTGCTCGCCAAGTCCACGCCAAGGGTGCGAGTGTTCTCGATCGGCAAGACCGAGGAAGGACTGGAGATGATCGCCGTGGCGGTCGCCTCGGAC
>JAHFCS010000435.1 GCA_023249395.1 Gemmatimonadota bacterium | reverse complement strand
CCGGCGTCGGCGGGATCGAAAGCGACACCGACGAAGAAGATCTGGACGCTCTGATCGTCGAAGAGTGGCGCGCGCTTCGTGCGGCTCTCAAGAAGATGGGCGTGAGGACAGAAGAGTTACCCCTTGAAGTCGACCCGTTGTGGGTCGAGTGGAGACAATGATGCCGAGAGGAATCAACAACGATGCGGCGAACTTTCGAGAGGTTCTCGAGAAGGGCGTCATCCTGGTCGGCGGTGAAATCGTCGACAACAACTCGATCAGCCTCGACGATGACGATCCAGTCTCCGTCGCGATCATCGTCGACGTGCAAGGATATGGCCCACACGTCGGTGCGATCTGCGCGACGCAAGGCGGTCACATCGACAGCGCGCTTCAAGCGGCCGACGAGATCCTCGAAGAGTGGACACTCGAACACTATCCCGACTCTGATCCCGAACATTTCACCGAAACCTTCGACGGCATCATGTGGGAACTGACCCCGCAAGAGTTCGCTGACGCCATCAAGGGCACCAAAGCCGCAGAGTTCATCGAGATCGACGAGCCGGAAGAAGAGGAAGACGAGGAAGGTGTTCTCGAAGAGGGCGACGACGAAGACGTCCCGCTCATCCGCATCAGCTTTACACGCATCACCCGAGGCGATTCGGACGACTCGGACGACTACGAAGAAGAGCACGGGTGGATCGACGAAGAGGGCGTCGAGTTCGAGCCCGACGAGAGCGACATCGAAGACGGTATGACGGAGAGCGAATCGATCGTCACCCAAGCGGAGAAGTTCCTCGAAGACGAAGGCGCCGTACACGCTTCGTCTTCGCACTTCCATCCTGGCGTCTGGTACACGACCGAGTACGAACAAGATTTTAGGACGGGGACAGACGAGGAGCGTTCGTTCCACCTCAAGGGGTTCTCGCCGGAAGAAGAAGCAGAGATTTTCAAGCACGTGACAAGGAGACGCTGATGGCATCCAAGAAACACAAGGACGTCGAGTACGCAGTCGAAGACGGGGGCGGTAAGGAACGCATCTTCAAAACGTTCGACGAAGCCGCTTCGTTCGCGCTCGGCATGGCCATCTCGCGTGGCGAGTCCGACCTCGACGTGCTCATCTACAGCACTTGGGGCGCGAAGTTCTACGGCGGCGATGATGCCGTCCAGCAGTACAAAGAAGACCCGGAAGCGAGCGTCTTCGAGCGATTCGAGATCCGAGTGAACAACGCCGGGAGGATTTCATGAAACGGTATTTCCAGGAGAAGACGATGATGGCGACCAGGAAAAAGGGCAAAGGCGGAAGCTCCGGCGGCGGTAACCCCCGCAACGTCGAGAAGAGCTCCGAGGAACAGCACGAAGACGCAATGCGCGTGCTCCGCGCCGAGTATTACCAGGGCGTGCGCAGCATCGCGCAAGACCTCATCGAGCGCGCGAAGAGCGGCGATCTCAATGAGGATGACCTCAACGACGCCATCAGCCAAGACGTCGACGGGAGCTACTGGGTCATCTACACGCACGCGAACTTCCAGGTGCTCTTGTGCTCGGATCACCACGACGCTTACACGGAGAACTTCGGTGAGCCTCCCGTTTCAGGCAACGAAATCAACTGGGCAGCGCTCGCGTTCGCTACAATGGAGCGCGACGTTCGGGATCAACTCGAAGCCGAGGGCATCGAGTTCGGAACCGTCGAAGAGGCCCCCCGCCGCGGGATGAGCGCGCACCGCAAGCCGAAGCGTGCTGTGCCGCGAAGGAGACACTGATGGCCGCGCGAAAACGCACCGTGCGGGCGCCGCAACGCCCACGCATGGACTCCTTCACTCGCCAGTACATCGAGACGGCACTCTGGTCTAGCAACGACAACGCCGACGACAGCGGCGGCGAACCGCTCGATGCAAACTACTCGATCAGTGACATCGATCCGGCAACGCGCGATCGTATGATCGAAGATTGTGCCGACTTCCAGAAAGATTTCGGACATCTCATCGACGAGGGCGGCGGAGACTACGGTCAAGCCGGCCACGATTTCTGGCTGACGCGCAACGGGCACGGTGCCGGTTTCTGGGACGGCGACTGGCCTGAGCCGCAAGCGGAAGCGCTCACTGAAGCCTCTAAAGACTTCGGTGAGTACAACCTCTACGTCGGCGACGACGGGGCTATCTACGGAGATACTAGCGGCGGTTACCGGTACAACCCCGGGTACGATCCTCACGCTCGAAAAGCCCCTAGTACCGCACGAGCACACGAACAGCGCGTTCGTGCGCCACGCACGGGCGGCGGGCGTTGGACGGTCGAGCCCGGCCGCCATCTACACTTCGACGGGCATCAGGTCTTCAGGCTCGACAGCGAAGGCAACGACGTACGGCAAGTGCCGCACGTGGTCGTCGACGGCGCCGCGCAGCTCATCGCCGAGCTCTTCAATCGAGAAGGCGTCACGCTCGACAGCATCTACAAAGGCCACATGGGCCACGCGCCTCGAAGGAGAAGCCGATGACGCCTCGAAAACTAAGGACGAAAGAGGTGCTCCGCCCACGAGGACAAGCGCCGGACCCCGGCCCCACCACACTCGCCATCGACGGCGGTCTCGAAGCACGACGGATCAGTGTTGGAACAAGCAAAGCACTGGGCGCGACGACCGAGACCTGGGTCGTGCACAAGCGAGGCGAACCTGGCACCTCCGTGCTTCAGGTTGACATCTTCAAGCCGCGCGGGCGGCTCTGGGCGGCGTGGACCGGCAACTTCACGCGCGCGGACAAGCGCGAGCTAGCCGAACGTGTCGCGGCGGCACGAAACGGCACCGGCGTCAGTGAGGCCCGCCGCTACCCGAAGCCGTCGCCCCCACCGCGGCGGTTCGTCTCTCCACGCGCCAAGGAAGGCCATCGCGTCGCCGCGAAGATCAAAGCGGGGTCTCAGGTGTCGGTGATCGCGTCCGATTCTATGTACCGAGGCGCCCGCGGCACAGTGGTGACGC
>JAHFCS010000434.1 GCA_023249395.1 Gemmatimonadota bacterium | reverse complement strand
ACACGGGCAACATGGCCCAGGACGTTGCCTCCTCGTGGAGCGCGCGGCTGGCCCTCGTCGGCTTCATGGGCTCCGATTTCGTCACCGCGGTACGGGCGCGCAGAAGCTTCGAGCCGGACGTCATCCACGCTCACTGGTGGTTTCCCAGCGGAGTGATTGGAAGCTGGCTGTCACGACTCTCACATCGTCCATTGGTCACGACACTGCATGGGACCGACGTGAGGTTGGCGAAAACGGTGGCCATCTCGCGGCCGCTCTTCCGTCACGTGCTTCGGCACTCGTCAGCGGTGACGACCGTCTCCGGCTGGCTCGCTGGCGAGATACGCGCGCTGGTTCCGTCGATCACTCCATCCATCGCGCCAATGCCGGCCGACACTACGAGATATTCGCCCGGCGGACGACGCGAGACCGCGCGACTCTTGTTCGTCGGCCGCTTCACCTCCCAGAAGGGACTCGATCATCTCCTCCGCGCGCTCGCGCTGATGAAACGTCCGGCGATACTCGATATCGTTGGCAACGGTGGTGACGCTGCACGGTATCGCGCGCTGGCGCACGAGCTGTCGGTCGACGATCGCGTTGCGTGGCACGGCCAGCTGAGGACCGATCAGCTCGCTGGACTTTACCGGGCGGCGACTGCGCTCGTCGTGCCGTCGATCGACGAAGGACTCGGGCTGGTGGCGGTAGAGGCGCTGCTTTGCGAGACGCCTGTCGTCGCATTTCGCTCAGGCGGACTCACCGATGTGATCCAGGACGGCAGCACCGGTGTGCTCGTGCCCCCGGGGGATGCCGCCGCACTCGCCGCTGCACTCGATGGCGTCATCGCCGATCCGGTGAGTGCCCGGACACTGGGCGCGGCCGGACGCCTTTATGCGCTGTCCACCTTCGCTCCGGAATCCGCAGCCCAGCGGTATTCCGACATCTACACACAGGTACTTGCCTCCCACGCGAAATAGGATCTTCCTCGCGGCGCAGTGGATCTTCGCCGCGGCGATCGTGTGGGCCGCAGCCCGGGCACTGCGTGGACAATGGAGCGCCGCGGGGGAACGCCTCGCCTCACTCACCATCGGCTGGAGCTGGATCGCAGTCGCAACGATGGTCGTCTTCCTCACCTACCTTCTTCTCATCGAGACCTGGCGGAGCATCCTCACCGGGTGGAATGCGCACCTGCCATTTGGTGTCGCGTCCCGTATCTGGTTTGTTTCGAATCTCGGGAAGTATATCCCGGGGAAGATCTGGTCGATCGCGGCGATGAGCGTGATGGCGCGAGCGCAGGCGGTCTCGCCGGTTGCCGCCGCCGGATCGTCGATTCTCATACAGCTGGTGACGATCGCCACGGGGATTTCCCTTGTTCTCGTAACCGGCATCCGAGCCATCGACGAGCCGCGAGTGGCGATCGCGGTTGGTGTTGTACTGGCGCTCGGGATCGCGTCAATCCCAATGGTCCTTCCTCGACTGGCGCGTGCGGTCGCCGGTCTGATGGGCAGATCGCTCGAAGTTCCTCCTCTCCCTGCGACCACACTATGGTTTTCGGTTGTCCGATCCCTTGTCTCGTGGATCGCGTACGGAGTCGCTTTTCAGTTGTTTGTGCGCGGAGTGCTCGGATCGGCGGCTGGCGCGACCTCGTCGTACATCGCAGTTTATGCCGCTTCCTACATCATCGGCTTTCTCGCGTTGTTCGCCCCCGGCGGCGTTGTCGTACGTGAGAGCGCCCTGGTGGCGGGAATGGTGCGCCTGGGACTCGCCGGCCAGGCTGATGCGTTCGCGGTCGCGGTCGCGTCACGACTCTGGCTGACGATCGTCGAGCTGCTGCCGGGATTCGTTTATCTTGCGCTCGCGCGACGCTCATCCAACACGATCAACAAAAGCTCATGAAACGCAACAGCGGCTCGCCGCGAGACGGGGAGGGGAGAGCTACGAAGCATGCCGTTCGCGATGCCGCGGAGCCGACCGTTGCTGCAACGAGCCTCAAAACGCCGCCCCATTCAGTCCTCTGGGCCGCCCTCACTTACTCAGTTCTCACGATGTCACTCGCCTTTCCCGCGCTCGCCGGGAAATTTCTCGTCGGTCCCAACAGCGATCAGTACATAGCGGGCTATGCATTTCGCGAGTTTGCTGCCAGCACTCTCCGGACCGCCCATCATTTTCCCCTGTGGAATCCGTATCTCTTCGGCGGCATGCCGTTCGTCGCCGCAATGCACGGCGACATCTTCTATCCCACCTTTCTTCTGAGGATGCTTCTGCCGACCGACGTTGCGATGACGTGGGGATTCGTCATCCATGTCTTCCTCGCCGGTCTCTTCACCTTCCTGTTTCTGCGCGCCTCGGGCTTTGGATTTTTCGGATCGCTCTTCGGCGGTGTCGCGTACATGATGGGCGGCCAGGTGGCGTCACTCGTGTCGCCAGGCCATGACGGAAAGCTGTTCGTGAGTGCTCTCTTTCCGCTCACGCTCTGGATGCTGCTCGTCGGCATCAGGGATTCCAGACGCTGGAGCTGGGGAGTGCTTGCGCTCGTGATTGGTCTCGTCGTGTTGAGTCCCCATCCCCAATTGCTCCAGTACCTGCTGCTCTCCTCCGCCGCATATGCGCTCTTCCTCGCGGTATCGGCGTGGCGGCGAAAGGAGATCTCCGGTCGCGATGCCGTCATTCGGCTGGGCTTGGCACTCGCAGCGGTTGTGATCGGCGGACTGATGGGAGCGATTCAGTATCTGCCTGTGCGCGAGTACGTCGCGTGGTCACCCCGTGCCGGAGGGCTCGCCGATTACGCCACAGCGACTTCATACGCCTGGCCGCCGCCGGAACTTTTCAATGCGTACCTGCCGCAGTTCACCGGGATGCTGGAAGCGTACTGGGGCGTGAGCGGAATCCATTTTCACAGCGATTACGTCGGGGCAGTAGTGCTCCTGATGGCCGGTGCCGCACTCTCCGGATTCGGGACGAACCCGCATCGCCGGCA
>JAHFCS010000433.1:2075-2954 GCA_023249395.1 Gemmatimonadota bacterium | reverse complement strand
AAACCGACTGCAACCATAGTCGCCAATGTGGATCATTCCTCACATCGCGATATTGAGTCCGGCGGCGGCGTGGCAGCGGGTGCGCCAGTGGTTCCTGCCCCGCTTCTGTCAGAGCCTTGAACCCGCCGATGCCGCTGAAGTCGTCGCACTGTTAGCAGCTCGCCTGGGGATCGACGCGCTGGTTGCCTCCGGCGAGTGGGGCACGATACAAAGCGCTCCACTCGACAAGGCTGTCTTTGCCGTCTACGCCCGTACCGGAACCTGGGCACCGACGACCAATCGTCTGTTCATCGAGTTTTTCAAGGCTCGTGGCGGCGGAATGTATCTGGATATTGGCGCGAACATTGGCCTGACCACGATTCCCGTTGCGCGAAACCCTGAGGTTGCCTGCGTTGCGTTCGAACCTGATCCGATCAACTTCCGCAACTTGACCGCGAACGTGGCCGCCAATTGTCCGCACGGCAACGTGACCCTGCGACCGCTGGCTGTTTACGCACATCGCTGCACGCTCGCGTTCGAACTATCTGACCGGAATCTGGGTGACCACCGCATTCGTCCCGACCACACGTCGGGTTCCGGTCAGGGCCGACGGGAAACGCGCGTCGAGGCGGCTCCGCTCGACGAGTTGATTGGCGGGATTCCTGGGCCTCTGGCGGTCAAGTGCGACACGCAAGGAGCCGAGCCGTTCGTCGTCTCCGGCGGTTCCCGTGTGCTTTCACGGGCCGACCTGGTCGTGCTCGAGTTCTGGCCGTATGGAATGGCGATGCTTGGCGCCGACCCGGAAACGGTGTTCAGCTTCATCGCGCCGTTTCCTCGCGTGCGGATCCTGTCGAAGGAACATAAGGGGAACGAGCTCCCGCCGCCGATCGACCGTCCGAT
>JAHFCS010000433.1:0-2065 GCA_023249395.1 Gemmatimonadota bacterium | reverse complement strand
GCATTCATGCGGCAGCACCGCGCGAATTCGCGCATGTACGTCGATCTCGTTGCCGAGCGGAACGTCTCGCAGGGCGGTTCGTGAAGACATCGACGAAGACAAGAATCGTCTTCGTGTATCGAAACAACTTCCAGAGACGGCTGCTGCGTGAAGTGGCCCAGGGCGGCAGCGTACCGACCGAGTTCCTGTATGGCATGGACGAGATGGACACGACCCGCTTTGACGTCGATTACGTCGTCGCGCCTCGAGGCGAGCGCCGCAGCGTGGCGGCATGGCTCGGGTGGTGTGTGGAAGCGCCGTTTGCCCGGATGGTCAAGATCGGGCTGCCGGTCGAGATTTATCCGATGTTCTGGCGGCAATTGCGCCGCGCGGACGTACTCGTCTGCGCCAACGATGCCGTCGCGTTCAGCATTCTGCTGTGGAAGTGGCTCGGCTTCATTCAGGCTGAGGTCGTGGTCATCTCACACGGCCTCGCCGAGCGGATGAAGCACTTCGAGCGCCGCAGGGTCGTGCGCTGGTTTATTCGAAGGCTCCTGGCGCAGGCCGGCCATGTATTCACGGTGTCGGACATTGCGCGCAACGTGCTCTCCGAAGGGCTCGGCGTCCCGCCGTCGAAGTTGAGCACCTTCCGGTTTGGCATCGCGCCCGGTTTCTGGAAGCCGGCGATCGCGCCCGGCGTTGGGGAGTACGTGTTCTCGATCGGGAACGATATGAATCGCGACTACGACACGCTCATCGAAGCCATGTCCACCGATCGCGAGCTGATCATCGCCACCACGCGCCCGGTCGAGTCGCGCGGCCGGAGGGTGAAGTGCGTCAACGGATTGAGCGACGCGGAGATTCGCGACCTCTACCAGCGCGCCCGTTACGTCGTGATTCCGAACACGAAGCTCACGTACCAATCGGCCGGTGTAAGCACGTGCCTGCAGTCCATGGCCTGCGGCAAGGCAACGATCATCGCCGATTCCCCTCCCCTCCGAGAGGTGTTCACCGAAGGTGAGGACTGCGTGTTTTACGAGCCGGGCAATCCCGAGAGCCTTCGACAAGCCATGGAGCGAATCGAGACGGATGAGGCCGGCACCCTCTAGATGGGACACGTCGCGTCCGAGCATGTGCGCGCGCGTTACACGATCACGGAGATGGCAAAGGCCATCATGTCGCATGTTCAATAGGACCGGATGAGGCGACGGCGGGGCATGGGCTCGATCAAGCGGCTGTTGTCCGCGTCCGTGAAGGACCATGTGAAGGCCGTCTTGAAGAGGGCGGTGTACGGCAGTGACGCGGTGTTCCCTTCGACCTCTACGTGCGGGGAAGACCGGGTGCTGTCCTATTTGCTGCGAAGACGGCAGTCCGGGTTCTTTGTGGACATCGGTGCGTACCACCCCATTGCGGGCTCCAATACCCACGTGTTCTACCAGCGGGGCTGGAGGGGCATCAACATCGACCCGTGTCCCGGAAGCATGCGAGCTTTCGAGAAGGAGCGGCCTGGCGACATCAATCTGGAAATCGCGATTGGAGACGCGGAAGGCGAAATCATCTATCACAGGATTGGCGGCGGTCATCATCAGATGAACAGCGTCAATCCGGCGTTTCAAGAAAACCTGTTCGACGAAGTATCGGTGGATGCGACGACCATCACGAAAATCCCGGTCCGCGTCCAGAGGCTGTCGTCCGTGCTGTCCGCGCACATGAAGCCTGGCCAATCCATTGATTTCATCGCGATCGACGTAGAGGGGTTCGAGGAATCGGTGCTTCGCTCGAACGACTGGAATGTCTATCGGCCCGTCATCGTGATGATCGAAAGTCACGGGCCTCTGGTGAACGGTGCGTGCGCGAGCCCGCTCGTGCCGCTAATGGAGGGATACCGGTACTCCTTCGTGTTCAAGACGCCCAACGAGATCATTTTCCTCAACAACGACTACAAGCTGAACAAGAGCGGCATGGTAGTGTTGTGAAAGCCGCGCCCCGACGTTCCAAGGAGAGGTGACTCGCGTTGCCGAAGGTGAGCGTCGTGCTCGCGGTTTACAACGGGGAGCGTTACCTCGAGGCATCGTTGCAGAGCGTG
>JAHFCS010000432.1 GCA_023249395.1 Gemmatimonadota bacterium | reverse complement strand
TCGTTGCGCGATGCGCTGACGGAGGTCTTCGCGGAACTGCCCAAGCTCGACGGCTCGCTCGATGTCGCGGTTGGTCGCGGCGACGAGGGCGAACTCGACGCGCTTGCCGGACGACGCGCCACGCCCGGCGAACATGTAGGCGACTGTAGGAGGAAATTCGGGAGCCCCTTCGCCGCTCTCCCTTGCTCCTGTCTTCTCGTTTGGTTTTCCTACCCGCCGTGGCTCGACACATGGCGAGCGACACGGACCTCGGCCGATTGTTCCCCAATCGATCGAGCTACAATATTGCAGCTCGAACGCTAGGCGTTTTGAAAACGACGGCCCTTTGGAGTCGTGCGAAAGCCGCCGCGAACTTTCGTCACGTGTCCGAGCTCGAGCGATCGCGCAACGACCTCGGCCGCGCGGAGGCGTGCGATGGGGCGATAGTCGAACACGCGGACCGAGGGTGCGGGTCCCTTCCACTCACGCTCGAGAGACTCGACGAAGCCCACGAAGAATTGAAGCTCGTCGTCGACCTTTGCGCGTTTCTCTCGTTCGCGCTTGGTGCCACCGAGCTCGCGCGGCAACAACGCAGCCCGCCGTCGATCTTCGTTTCGCTCTGCGCGGATGTAGCGCGGAACGCGCCGTAGCCAAGCGAGCAGACTCGGAGCGATCACGCGCGCACGCGCTCCGGCATTCGTGAAACCAACGATGCGTCCGCTCTTCGCATCGAGGCAGACGTGGTCGCCATCCGCATCGGTAATCGGTATCCACCCGCGAGACCATTCGTAAGGAACGCTCTCGCTCGATTCCAGCCGCATGCGCCACGTCTTCACGATCTCGGCGATCGGCAGCAAGCGAACGTTCAAGAACAGAGGGCTGTCCCGCATGCCATCGTGTCGCGCGAGCAAGGCGCGCATCGGCGCAGGCAAGGTTCCGAGGACCGCCGCCGCCTTCGCGAGAACTGCGGCGGAAGCGGGCGGTCGAAGCGCGCGCACGATTTCCTCGTCGAGCGCACTCTCGATCGCTTCCCACGCTTTCACTACGGTCGATGCAGCCATCGACGCATCTTCGACGATTGCGAACAGTTCGTCGACGTCGTGAACGTGTCATGCTTCGGAGGCCGGATACCTGCGCGCTCCGACGACCGCTCAGTTCGTCTTCACGCGGAGCAGCGCGATCGATCCCGGTCCACTCTGCGGGCAGTCGATGACGACGACCTCGTAGACGACGCCCGCGATGGTCACCATCGTGCCGACGACCACGGTCTCGTGCCGTACTTCCTCGCCTTCCTTCCAGATCGAGAGCTGACCCGCGGGTTGCTTCCGGTTAACGCCGTCGGGACCCGCGAGCGTGCGTTCCCAGATGTTCGAGACGCCGACTCTGTGCGTCGTTCGATCGTTATGTGCTTCTACTTGTGAAGGATTCCATTGGAGCTGAGCGCTGCTTGTGGCGTAAGGATGGCGAAGACAAGCTCCAGGATTGCTCTCGAACCTGGCGAGATGGAGAGGGTGGTGTGGCCGCAGAATTCTGCGAGAAGTTCGAGGCAGAATACATACGGACGAGATCTTGAGACCGATGTCTGCGTAGCTGCACGAGACGACGCTCCCCATCGAGGACGCGCCGGCCGCGTGGATGATATTTGAAGAGGCACTGACACAGCGCTCTGTCGCCGACAGGATGGACGAGGCCTGGCGGTCGCGCGGCATCAAGAACCGCATGGACTTCTTCGGGGAGCGATCGGCCACTACCTCACGCACCTCGGCGCCGCCGACGCCGCCGCGCTCTTCGCCGACCCGGGGACCGAGACATCCGTGAGGGGCCGCTCGGACGGGCGCGTAGCGAAGGGGGGAGCGTCGGTCCTCCCCTTGACAGTTTCCTGATTACGCAACATCATTAGTTACGTGAGACGAGATAGCCGATTGTCTGGAGTGCTGCACGTCCTTCTGCACATGGCGCAGACGGACGGCCCAGTGACGTCCGAGGTCCTCGCCGAGGCGATGGACACCAATCCGGTCGTTCTCCGTCGAGTGATGGCCGGTCTCCGCGACCAGGGATACGTCCAGTCGGAGAAGGGGCATGGCGGCGGGTGGACGCTGGCCTGCGACCTCGCGAAGGTCACCCTGCGCGACGTCTACACTGCGCTCGGCTCGCCCTCTCTGCTCGCCATTGGGAACCGAACAGAGACGCCCGGCTGCGTCGTTGAACAGGCGGTCAACGCGGCTCTTGGCAAGTCCTTTGATGATGCCGAGGCGCTCCTTCTTGAGCGCCTCGGAGAGGTGACGCTCGCCACTCTGGGCGAGGACGTGCGGACTCGGGTCGCTATCCGTGGCGCTTGCCGCGGCGGGAGGAAGCATGGGTAGCGGCAAGGTGGACGGCGAGAATCTCGTCGCGAGCGCCTTCCGTTCGGCTTCAGCGCCCAGCAGCGAAGAGCACGGCGGAATCGGGGATGTCTCGCGCCGCGAGTTCCTTCCGGCCGGCGCTCTTCTCGGCGCTGCTGCGGTCGTCGCGGGGTGCGCTTCGGCACCGCGGGCACCCGTGCGGTCCAGTGCATCATCAGGGAGAAACTGCATGTTGTATGACGTCCTGATTGTGGGTGGCGGTCCAGGCGGGCTCGCCGCGGCTCTCGCTCTCGGTCGCGCGCGCAAGCGGGTGTTGCTCTGTGATTCGGGCCCGCGCCGGAACGCGGCGGCCTCTCATCTCCACAACTTCGTCACGCGAGATGGAACGCCTCCCGAGGAGTTTCGCCGAATCGGTCGTGAGCAGCTTGCGACCTATCCGAACGTGGAGGTGCGGGACGCGCGCGTCGAGTCGGTTTCAGGGACGAAAGGAGCGTTCCTCGTGCGACTGGGATCGAGCGAAGTCCAAGCGCGCCGTGTCCTTTTGTGCACCGGGATGATCGACGAGACCCTCCCAATCGAAGGGTTCAGCGAGCTATGGGGGCACGCCATTTTTCAGTGCCCCTATTGTCATGGTTGG
>JAHFCS010000431.1 GCA_023249395.1 Gemmatimonadota bacterium | reverse complement strand
TTGCCGATACTCGCGACGAGTGTGATCAGCGAAACGATGACCGGCCCGACGCACGGCGCGGCCACGATGCCGACGAACAGCCCCATCGTCATCGCGCCGATGATGCCCGCGCGTCCCATCGCACGATTCGCAACGAACTGCGGAACGGTGATTTCGTAGGCGCCGAACATCGACGCGGCCAGAACGAGCATCAGGACAGAAAACCCGATCAGCACGGCCGGAAGCTGGAGCCACGCGCCGAACATCCTGCCGCTGAGCGAGGCAACCACTCCCAGGCTCGAGTACATGACCACGATGCCGAGGACGTAGAACGCGGAGAGCGCGAGACGGCGCGATCGGCGGCCGTCGCTCTGCATCGCGAAGAAGCCCATCGTAATCGGGATCATCGGGAAAACGCACGGCGTGAGGTTCAACGCCATGCCGAGGACAAACAGCACGAGAAGCGTAAGCGGAAGACCGCTCGTCGCGAATGTCGTCGCGAGCTTGTCGCCCGACTGCGCAGGCTGCGCGCCGCGAGGCGCCGCGGTCAGCGGTGTGAAAGAAGCGCCGGCCGTTGCAGGAGCCGCCGCCGGCGTGGCGGAAGTTGCGGTGACCGCCGCGGCATTGAACGTCGTGCTGATGTTCTTCGGTGGAAGGCAGACGCGGTCGTTGCACGCCTGGTAGCGGAGCGAAGCCCTGATCTCGTTGGCGCCGGCCTTCAGTTTCGCAGTGAACGGGATCCGGACCGTTCCTTCGTACACGGCGACCTGATTGCCGCCGCTGAACGCGAAGTTCTTCAGCTCATGAGCGGGATACTGCGCCGAAACGAGCTCCGCGGTCGCCGGATCGAGCGTGATCACGGTCGGAATCGCAAATTCGTCGAGCGGCTTCGCCGAGTTGATGTGCCACGCCGGCGGGATCGTGGCGACGAGCGTCCCTTCGACGGCGTCCCCAGTGCGCTTCTGCACCGAGCCGTCGAGCTTGATCTCCGGCGGGGTGACACCACCGCCGAGGCCGCCCCCCAGCTGCGCCGTCGCAGCAGGCGCGCAGAGGAAGAGCGCGAACAATAGAAATCGAATTCGCAAACCGGACTCCCGGACGTGAGACGCCGGCGTCTCGCGAATCACTTCTTCGCCAGACGCCGCTCGACATCAGGCAGGATGATTTCGACGGTCCGCATCATCGCCGACTTCGGAAAGTTCGCCTTGAAGCTGCGGAACTCGTTGGCGGCCGCCAGCAGATTCCCCTGCTGCAGGTAAATCTGTCCCTGCAGTACGCGGGCGCGCTCGTACGGCTCGCCCTTGTTCTGCACTTTGCCGAACGCGGTGATGCTCCTGGTCGCGTCATCGAGACGTTTCTGCAGTACCTGTGTGACGGCCAGCTCGTAGTACGCATGATCGCGGATGCTCGGCGGCGCACCTTTCTCCGACACGAGCTTCTTCAAGCGTGTCTCGCTCTGCGTCAGGCCGAAGTGCTGCGTGAACGCGCGCGCCATCTCCAGACGCTTGGCGTAATCGTTTGTGAAAGACGCTTCCTGTTTGACGAGCTTCCCTAACTCGCGGTACTTCGTCTCGGTGAGCTCGAGCGTCTTCACGAACTCGGGGGCGGTCGCGTAACCGCGAATCACGCCGGCCACCATCATGTCCGGCGTGAGGAGAAGAAACGTGGGCAGCGATGTCACCTGAAACTGCTGCGCCAGCTTTGTTCCCTCGCCGCCGTCTTCGGTGTTGAGCCGGAGCAGGACCATGTCGTCCGTGGCCTTCTGGAAAACCGCTGACGGAAACACTTCCTGTTCCATCCTGTGGCACCAGCCGCACCAGTCGGCGAACATGTCGACGAAGATGAGCTGCTTCGAATCCTTCGCCTTTTTCAGCGCAGCAGGGAGAGACCTGGTCCACGCGCCGCCGAACGCCTGAGATGCAAGCAGCACGAGCGCGGACATCACGACAGCAGTACGCTTCAAAAGGTCTCCCTCCGCCGTCGGTCGGAAACGGTGGTGATTCCAAAGGTTATTCCGATTCCGACCATGGCTGAGGTGACATTTCTGAGTCCGCGTGCTCGGCCGTCGGTGCTCGGTGCTCAGCTCATCGTTCGCCGCCTCCGAGCACCGAACACTGACCACCGAGCGCACCTACCTCCTGCTGCTCCTCCGCTGTTCCGCATGCTCCCGCGCGGCCAACACGAACGCCCGGAAGATCGCCGTCGCCGACTCCTCCCCCGGCATGTCTTCCGGATGCCACTGAACGCCGACATAGAACGGATGCTTCGGATCCTCGAGGCCTTCGATGATGCCGTCCGGAGCCTGCGCGGTGACGCGCAGACCTTCGCCGGCAGTGCGGATTGCCTGGTGGTGCGACGAGTTCACGTTCCAGGTCTTCGGCCCGAGAATCGACGCCAGCCTCGTCCCATCCTCGATCTTCACGTCGTGGCGCGCCCGGTCCTGCGGCTCGCTGGCGTGCTCGATCGCGGTGTCGATTTCGGACTCGATGTCCTGAATCAACTTGCCGCCCGCGGCAACGTTCATAACCTGGACGCCGAGGCAGATGCCGAGAGTCGGAATGCCGCGTTCGCGGGCGACTCGCGCGAGGGCGAGATCGTTGTCCTGGCGGCGCGGGTCCATCGGCTCGACGCTCGGATGGCGCTCCTCGCCGTAAAGCGCAGGATCGCAGTCGCCGCCACCGGCCAGGACGATACCGTCCAGTGTCTCGACGACGTCGGCCGCGCTCTCCGGTTGCGGCGGGATCAGGACCGGAATTGCGCCGGCTCGGCGGAGCGAGTCGATGTAGGTCGTGTAGGCAAACACGCGGTCGCGCTTCCCCGCCGTCGTGCCGATGTCGGATCCGATTCCGATGATGGGCTTCGTCATGGAGGCGAAACTCTACACGAACGATCGCGAGTCAATCGCAACCATGCGACTCCGAGGCCGCGGACTCTTCCTTCGGGGCTCAGCGCGCCCGGCGGGCTTTCGTGCGCGCGCGTTTCACCGG
>JAHFCS010000430.1 GCA_023249395.1 Gemmatimonadota bacterium | reverse complement strand
TCCCAGAACATCAGCTTGAGAACGAGGTACGTGAGGGAGATCGCCAGGCTCAGCAGCGACAGGGCGAAACCCGCCATGGTCGCCAGACGGATCGGGACCTTGGAGTGGCTGGTGATCCCCAGCATTGCCAGGTCGTAAAGGGTGTAGAAGTTGTTCTTGGTGATGCCCCTGACCCGGGGGCGCTGCGTGTACGGGAGTTGCGCCACCCGGAAACCGAGTTCCGAGATGATGCCGCGGAAATACGGATACGGATCGTCGAGCCCGCGCACGATTTCGATCACGGACCGATCGTAAAGGCCGAACCCGGTGAAATTGCGGATCAACTCGACATCGGCAATCGCGCCGATGACCCTGTAATAGAGATGGCGGACAAACGACATCAGCGGCGTCTCGAGAGACTTCGGCTTCACGCCGGCGACGATGCTGTAGCCTTCCCGCCATTTCGCGACCAGTTCCGGGATCAGCTCCGGCGGATCCTGCAAATCCGAGGTCATCGCAATCACGGCGTCTCCGCGCGCCTGCAGGATCGCATGCACCGGTGATCGGATGTGGCCGAAATTGCGGTTATTGACGATGATCTTCAGACGCGCGTCCTTCGCGGCGAGGCGCTTGAGCACCGCGACCGTATCGTCGGAGGAGGCATTGTCGATGACGATCATTTCATACGAGTCATCCGGAAGGTGCTCGAGAAAAACACGCTTGACCCGCTCGTACAATTCCTCGACGTTGTCTTCCTCGTTGAAGGTGCCGCTGACGATGCTTATGTAGGCCATGTGCTCGGTCTCGGACTGTGGGGATACCCGCCGGACGAATTCACCGGCCGCGCCGCAAGGAGCGGCCCGGAGAATCCCCGCGCGTACCCTGTTCGTGAACCAACAGGATAACGCATATGGTCCGATGCCCCGCGACCCCGGGCTCGAGCGGGCATCCATCACGCATCGAGTGTCCGATCCGCAGGCTCACGCGTCTGTGTTGATGCGGATGATCTCGTTGTCGAGCCCGAGGTCCTCGCGAATCTGCCGGGTGATCTCGTCGACAAAGACCCAGGAAGAAATCAGGATCGGCTCGGGTCGTCCCATCAGTTCGCGGGGACCGAGTACCGGCCGTCCGATCATGCTCTGGCCCTGGTAGTGCGGGTTCGAATCGATGAACGCACGTATGTTCGCGTTCCGAAGCGAAGTTGTGGCGAGCAAACGCTGGCAGAGCGTTCCAGTGCCCCAGACGATCACCGGCCGCTGAGTCTCGACGAGCTCCGCAATGATACGGTCCTCCGCCTCCGTCCGCTTTCGGCACCGCTCCAGGTAGGCACGCACGCCGGCCTCCGAACTCGCCTCCCGAGCCGGAGCAACGCGGGACGCGCCGCTGCGAAATATCATGGTCAGGACCGGTCCTGTCAGGTTCGGGCCGGCGTAGCAGAGTTCCTGACGCACGGCGACGCGCGAGTAACCGTGGGCGCCCATCAGGTTGTCAAGCGAGGAGGCGGAGAAGAAGTTGATGTGCTCGATGCTGAATTCCTGATAGGGAGCATTGAAGGCGCGGGCGAAATTCTCCGCATCGGGAACCTCCACAATGATCAGTCCCGTACCCGCCGCCAGCCACGCCTGCAGCTGTTCCAGGAACCGGTGCGGAACCGGAATATGTTCCAGCACGGCGCTGAGCACCACCACGTCGAAGCCCCGGACATCGCGGGGCTCTTCGCCGAGCGTGCCGCGGATGACGTGAAGGCCGTGATGCTCGCGTGCGTACCGGGCCGAGGCCTCCGACAGGTCCAGGCCCGTGAGGTCCGAAAACCCGTGCTCGCGCAGGGCCACCAACAACTCGCCGGTCGCACATCCTGCATCCATGAGGCGTGCCGAGGCGGGGATTCTTTCAGCGATCCAGCTTGCAAGCGCCCTCAGCCGCCGCACCTCAGCATCGTGCTGTTGGCCGCCCTGATGGGAGAACTCGTACTTCGACGCGTCGGCGTAATAGCGCTCGAACTTGCGCTCGGAAGGAATGCGGTCCGCGAACACAAACCCGCAGACCCGGCAGACCACGACCTCGTAGCCTTGCATGAGCGAGACGCCGGCGAGGGCCTCGAACCGCTGGGTAAACAGGAGTTCCCGCTTAACGGCTGCGCACACCGGACAGGGACGCACGGGACAGGGTGAATCCACGACGACCGAGCCGGATTCACCGATGCGAGCCGGAGTCAAACGCTCGCCGCCGGAACACGATCGGCCGGAACCGCGTAGAGCACCAGATCCCACCCGTCGGCCAGATGCGGGACGAGCGTGTAACGGTATTCCTGGGCCGACTCGGCGAGCGCCAGTGGAATTTCCCAGAGGTGATTCTGAAGGTGATAGACGCAGACCGTGACCACCGGCCGGGCCGACGGCAGCGTCTGGCGAGCACCCCGGAGCGCCTGCAGTTCATAGCCCTCCACGTCGAGCTTGATGAAGCTCGGCGCACCGTGGTCGTCGGCCAGATCGTCGATCATCCGGCGCTCGACCTCGTGCTCACCGCGGCCGACACGCGAGGAGGGCTGTCCCGCGGCCTCGACATTGATCAGGCCATGTGCTTCGTCCAGCGCGCCGGCCACGGGAACGATCCTGGACCTGCGGTCCGGCGACAGGCTGGCAATGTAATTTTCCAGCTTCGCAAAATTGCTCGGATCGGGCTCGAACGAGATGATCTTTTGAAATCCGTCGCTGCCGAACCCTGCCAGGAAGCTCCGGATCGAGTCCCCGTCAAAGCCTCCGCCATCGACCAGGAACTCGCGATCGGATTTTCGGATCAGGCGTTCGTTGAAATAAATGGTCTCGTTCACAGGGGGAGGCAGCACGTCGTAGTCCAGATGCAGCCGCCACTGCACGTGCGACACAAATATCTCGCGGGACCGGCGCTCGGTGAACAGGTCGAAAGCCCTGACAATCCGGTCGGCCTGGCCCAGGGCGCAGCTCGCAAGGTCGAGCGAATAATGCGGGAGGAAGGAT
>JAHFCS010000429.1 GCA_023249395.1 Gemmatimonadota bacterium | reverse complement strand
CGAGGCCGACGGTGCGTCCGACCCAGATCGCGTTCTTCGTCAGCATGCGATCTACCTCGTCGATGGTGTTCGGGAAGGTGCGGAGAAAATGCTTGAGGCCGTCCATCCACCCGGACGGTATATCGGCCGCCATCCCGCCGACGCGCGTCGCCGAAGTAGTGAGCCGCGCTCCCACCCACGCTTCGAGGAGATCGTACACGTTCTCCCGCTCCTGGAACGCCCAAAGGAAGGGCGTGAACGCGCCGATGTCGATGCAGGTCGTCCCCAGCCAGACGAGGTGCGAGATGATCCTCGACAGCTCCGAAGCGATGACCCGAAGCACCGTGCACCGTTCCGTGATATCGATCCCCCACAGTCGCTCGGCGCCGAGGGCGAAGGCGACGTTGTTTCCGATCGAGTTGAGGTAGTCTTCGCGATCGGTCCAGGGAATGATCTGGTTGTACTGGCGATACTCTCCGATTTTCTCGAATCCACAGTGCAGATAGCCGATGTGCGGGATACAGCGGACTACCGTTTCGCCGTCGAGCTCGAGGACGAGGCGCAGCACCCCATGGGTCGCGGGATGCTGAGGCCCGAGGTTGATGAGCATGTGCTCGCCGGAGAGCTCGGGCTCCATCGAAGGAGGTGGAGCGACAGTAACGTTGTCGCGGCCGTCGCGAGTGACGAGCGGAACACGCTGCGGCCGGCCCTGGGCATCGAGCCCGGTGGTTGAGAGCTCTACCTCGACGGTTCGAGTGTTCGACGACATTCTACTCGCCCGTCCTCTCGCCGGCGCTCAGTCGCTTTCGCATGTCCTCTGGGAGATCCTCGAAAGCGTCCGCCACGGAGAGCTCCTCCATCGAGTAGCGGGATTCCGGATTCTGGGCGAGCGCCTGCCGAAGCTGCTCCGCGCGACTGAAGCGGCCGCGGAGCGGAAAATCCTTTCGCAGCGGGTACCCTTCGCGATACTGCTCCCACATCAGGATTCGGCGAAGGTCGGGGTGGCCGGTGAATTTGATGCCGAACATGTCGTAGCACTCGCGCTCGAGCCAATCGGCCGATTTCCAGAGAGGCCAGACGCTCGCGATCTCGAGAGGTCCATTCTTTGGGAGCTGCGCCTTGACGCGAAGAAATCGGCGATATGGGAGCGACCGAAGATGCCACACGACCTCGATCGGCTGTTCGAAGTCCCGGTATTCGACAGCTGTGACGTCGCTGAGGAAGTCATATTGCTGGCCGGGATCGTCGCGGAGCCATTGCATCGCCTCGAAAACCGCCGCTGGCTTCACGAAGACGACGGTCTCACCCCAGATGACCACGACCCGCTCCACCGCGCCATGGAAACGCGCGGCGAGCGCCGCTGCGCTCGGATTCGGCTGCCCACCCAGATGACTCACATTCTTCGGCGTGGCCGGCGCCGGTGAGTCGGGGACAGCGCTGCCGGCGGCGACAATTTCAAACCTTGCCGTCATGGAGCGCTTCGATTCTGGTGGACTGAGTTCCCGAACGGCTCGCCGAGCTCATCGATCACCGAGGGCGGAATGTAGAGCTCACTCGATTGATCGGGATTGATTTCCTCCCTGATCCGATTGTCGGCGAGTCGCTCGTTCTTGACCTTCTCCTGCAGCATCCGTATGCCGTGGATCAGTCCCTCCGGCCGCGGTGGGCAGCCCGGGACGTAGACGTCAACTGGAATGATCGTGTCGATCCCCTGCACCACCGCGTAATTGTCGAACATCCCACCGCTCGACGCGCACGCGCCCATCGAGATGCACCATTTCGGCTCCGGCATCTGCTGCCAGATGCGGCGGATGATGGGAGCGAGCTTGAAGGGCACTCTGCCGGCGCAGATGAGGACATCTGCCTGCAGCGGAGAGAAGCTCATTCTTTCCATTCCGAACCGGGCCAGATCGAAGCGGCTCGCTGCCGTGGCCATGAACTCGATCGCGCAGCAGGCCGTGCCGAAAGGCATCGGCCAGAGGGAATTTGCCCGGCTCCAATTGACCAGGAAATCGAGACGCGTTGCTACCCAGCCTTCCTGTGACTTGGGATCGTACGAGACCATGTCGGTCCCGGAAGGCGCGATCAATCCCATTGCAGTGCTCCCTTCTTCCAGACGTAGATCAGGCCAATGAAGAGAATCACCATGAAGACAAGCATTTCGCCGAGGCCGAAGAAGGAGACGCTGTCGGCGGGGCAGATCCCGCGGGCGAGGGGCACCGTGCACGATAGCTGCCGATAGTACACGCCCCAGGGGATCATGAAGACCGTTTCGATGTCGAAGATGATGAACAGAATCGCGATCAGGTAGAACTTGACCGAGAAGCGTTCCCGGGCATCGCCCAAAGTCGGCATCCCGGACTCGTAAGGGTTCTGTTTTACGGGGGTAGGGCGGGAGCGCATCGTAAGCGCCGAAAGCGCCACAATCAAAATGGCGTTCGTGACGACGAATCCAAGCAACATCAGGACGGGCAAGTACGCGCGACTCATCGAGTTTCCGACTTCGTGAAAAATTTCACTAGCTCCAATTGTGAAAATCTATCGTGCCCTGGTGCGGCCGCGAAAGGGGCGCTACAAGTGGCACGAAATCATTTGCGCCGATACATTCCCGAGCTTCGAACAAGCGCTGTTCCACGCGCGCACCCCTCCGCAAAATCCTATCCACATAATGTCAATCCAATCCGACCGCTGGATTACGCAGATGGCGCTCGAGCATCGAATGATCGAGCCCTTCGAGAACAGCCAGATCCGCGACGGCGTGATCTCGTACGGCGTCAGCTCATACGGCTATGACATGAGAGTCGCGAACGAGTTCAGGATTTTCACCAACGTTCTCAATTCGATCGTCGATCCGAAATCATTCGATCCGAAGTCGTTCGTCGAGTTCAGCGGCGACGTCTGCATCGTCCCTCCCAACTCGTTCGCGCTCGCGAGGTCGGTGGAGTATTTCCGGATTCCCCGCAACGTGCTGACAGTAACGCTCGGAAAATCCACGTATGCCCG
>JAHFCS010000428.1 GCA_023249395.1 Gemmatimonadota bacterium | reverse complement strand
CTCGAAGTCGAGATGCCCCATGTCGTGGAGCACCATCGTCACGAACCGCGAATACAGCAGGTGAAGGACTGCGTGCTCGTTGCCTCCGATGTAGGTATCCACCGGCAGCCACTTCCGTGTGAGCACCGGATCGAAAGGCACATCATCGATTCCGATGCTCGGATAGCGGAGGAAATACCAGGCGCTGTCGAGGAACGTGTCCGACACGTCCGTCTCTCGGCGCCCCATCGCCCCGCACTGTGGGCAGGCGACCCGGTACCACTCTTCGTGGCGCGCCAAAGGCGAGACTCCCGAATCGTCGGGCTTGAAGTCTTCGACGTACGGAAGCACCACCGGCAAATCCTTTTCCGGAACTGGCACGGCACCGCAGGCATCGCAGTAGATGATCGGAATGGGCGGACCCCAGTAGCGCTGGCGCGAGATGCACCAGTCGTGCAGCCGGTAGTTCACCACCGGCTTTGCCGCGCCCTTCTCCGCCAGCATCTCCACGATCGCCCGCTTTCCTGCTTCGACAGTCATGTCATTGAAGCCGCCGGAGTTCACGAGCCTCGCGCCCTCCGATCCGGTGAACGCCGATGAGAAGTCAGCCTCGGGATCGTCACCTTCAGCGCAAATCACGCGTACGATCGGGAGCCCGAACAACATCGCGAACTCGAAGTCGCGATCGTCGTGTCCGGGCACGGCCATGATCGCTCCCGTTCCGTACTCCATCAGCACGTAGTCGGCAATCCAGACCGGGATCGGCTCACCTGTCGCCGGATTGACGGCATACGATCCGGTGAAGATTCCTGTTTTCTCCGTGCTCGTCTTCCTGGCGATCAGATCCTGCTTCGATGTGCGCTCGAGATATTCATCGACCGTGGCCCGCTGCCCGGGCGTGGTCAGCTTCTGCACGAGCGGATGCTCAGGTGCAAGCACGAGGTACGTCGCGCCGAAAATCGTATCGGGACGAGTCGTGAAAACGCGAATCTCCTCGCGAGGTCCGTTCGCGACATCGGCCGGAAATACGATCTCCGCACCCTCGGAGCGCCCGATCCAGTTTCGCTGCGCCGTCCTGGTGCTCTCCGACCAGTCGAGATGGTCGAGGTTGTTCAGAAGACGAGGAGCGTAATCGCTGATCCTGAAAAACCACTGCTCCAGCAGCCGCTGCTCCACCGGCGTTTCGCAGCGCTCGCATCTGCCGCCGATCACCTGCTCGTTGGCGAGGACGGTCTTGCAGCTCGGGCACCAGTTGACTGCCGCCTGCTTCTTGTAGGCCAGTCCGTGCTTCAGGAGCTGAAGAAAGACCCACTGCGTCCACTTGTAGTACTCGGGATCGGTCGTGGCGAGCGTACGGCGCCAGTCGATCATCAGCCCTGAGCGCTCCACCTGACGCCTGAAGTTGGCGATGTTCTCCGGAATCAGCTTCCCCGGATGCTTCCCGACCTTGAGGGCGTAGTTCTCGGAGTGAATCCCGAACGCATCGTACCCGAACGGCTCGAAGACGTTGTGTCCCTGGAGCCGCTGAAATCGTCCATATATGTCGCTGCCAACGAAGGCGAAAAGGTTGCCGACGTGCAGTCCTTCCGCCGACGGGTACGGGAACATCATGAGGGCGTAGTAAGGGTCACTCGCGCCGGTTATGTCGATGGCGTTTGTGCCGCGATCGCGCCACCTCTCTTGCCACTTCCCCTCTACTTCCTGGGGGTCGTACTCGTCGCTGTTCATCGTTACAAAGTAGCCTGCCTGTAAAGCACTTTCACCCTTTGAGACACCACGGCACTATGCATTCAGAGTTCCCGGTCACCGGCACACACAGAAGGATGACCCCGACATGGGCAGGGACTCCAATTGTCGAGGTTAAGCCGGCCGGCTTCTTCGCGCCGGTTCTGGGAATGCTCCAGCGAAAGGCGGCGGCGGTGATGGTTTTCTCGCTGACGGTATTTCACGCCGGCATCGCCTGGATCGTCTATCGCCTCTTCAACGTTCTCTCGCCCGAGATAAGACAATCGTTCCTCGCCTCGAGCGTGGTCCACACCACGCTGATATTCGCCGCAGTCTGGGTGGTAGGATTGCTGCTCCTCGCCTGTCTGTTCGTGCTGCGTCTCATCGACAAGCAGGTCACGGCTCCGGTAGCTGAGCTCGCGCGGCTATCCGAAGCGGTCGCCAGCGGCGAGCTCTCGGTGCCGTTTACTCCATCGCGCGTCAACAGCGAGGTCGGCCGGCTGAGCCGGGCCACTTCCGGAATGATCGTTGCTCTCCGGCGTCTGGCCGGCACGATGCGCGCGTCAGCCCGTGACACCACTACACTCTCGGCCCAGATCACCGCAGCATCCGAAAGCGTTGCGACCGCTGCACAGCAGACCGCCGCGACCTCGAGCGCGCTGAGCAAGGAGTCGAGCCTCATGGCGAAGACGATCAAGGAGATCGCCGACGACGCTTCGAAACTCGAGGAAATCTCAACATCGCTCCGCGCCCGGGCACAGGAGAACCTGCGCCGTGAGCGCAGACTGCGCACCCTCGCACAGGAGAATCGTGTACGCCTCGACGAGAGCTCTCGCGCTCTCGAGCTGCTCACGTCCGACGCGCGGGGAAGCGCCGAGTCGATCGAGGCGCTGGCGATTGCGGTAGATGAGATCCGCGCGTTTCTCACCCTCGTCCAGAAGATTTCGCGTCAGTCGAAGCTCCTTGCTCTCAATGCGGCGATTGAAGCGGCCCGCGCCGGCGAACAGGGTGAAGGATTCGGGATCGTCGCCGACGAAGTGCGGCGCCTGGCAGCCGATTCGGCAGACGCTGCCGAGCGCACGGATCGTCTCGCTCGGGCGATGCTGGAGCGCGTCGGGCGGTCGCGAGAGTCGGCGGCTCGCACACTCGGGACGCTACAGACTGTGAACGACGCGACCAGTCACGGCCGCCAGTCCTTCATGCAGGTGGAACAGGGCGTGATCGAGGCTGAAAAATGGAGCACCTCAATCGAGACGGCAGTCGAAGAGTCGAACCATCTG
>JAHFCS010000427.1 GCA_023249395.1 Gemmatimonadota bacterium | reverse complement strand
GACAGTCAGGATGTCACGCGTGCGCCGCGCAGGAAAAGCGTTCACGAGAACCAGCGTTACCGCCGATCCAATTACCGCCGGGAGCAACAGGAACGGCACGAACGCACCGATCGCAACCACGACGAAAAGTGGTCCTCCATCATAAGCGATTCCGTACGCAACGAACATCGGCACTGCGAGGAGCACCACCATCCAGCTCGAGTGTACGCACGTCTCGGTGAGCTTCGCGAAGTAGAGGCGAAGCCAGTCCACCGGGCCCGAAACGAGAAGGTCGAGATCCTTCGCCAGGAAAAACGTCGAGAGTGAAGCGATGATGTTCGAGAGCAGTAGCATCCCGAAGAAGCTCACGAGCATCAGTCCCAACAGCTTGCCCGCGAGCAGCGGCCCGATCTCCGGAATGCCCTTGAAGTAGCGAAGCAGCCGGAGGAGCACGACGAAGATGAATACCCAGAAAACAGAGGTCATCACTGAGAGCACCACCGCACGACCGGTCGAGCCCTTTTCCTTTTTTGCCGCGCGAGCTCTGATGCCCTGCCACTTGGGCGAGAGGAGATGGAGGAAGCCCGGTGTCACGAGCGCCTCAGGCATCGAGCACGTCCACGAACTCGCGCGCGGCGTTCTCTCCTGTGAGGCGGAGGAAGATCTCCTCGAGCCCGGTGTTCCCCTCCGCCGACGCCGAGCGGAGGTCGTCCATCGTGCCGAGCGCGCGAATCTTCCCGTTCTGGATGATTCCGATCCGGTCGCACATCGTCTCGGCCACCTCGAGTGTGTGCGTGGACATCATGATGGTGTGTCCGCGCCTCACATACTCGCGGAAAAGATCCTTGAGGATCCGCGCCGCCTTGGGGTCGAGCCCGACCATCGGCTCGTCGACGACGATCACATCCGGTTTATGTACCAGCGCGCTCGAGATGATGAGCTTTTGCCGCATGCCGTGGCTGTAGCTCTCGACCAGCTCGTCGCGCCATTGCTCGAGATCGAACAGAGCTAGCAGCTCCCGGCTTCGGTGCTCGATGTCCTTTCCGTTCTGGCTGTACAATCCGCCGACGAATCGAAGAAACTCCGCGCCGGTGAGCTTCTCATAGATGAATGGGCGGTCGGGGATAAAGCCGAGCATCGTCTTCGCGGCTATCGGGTCCGCCGAGATATCAACTCCGCCGATGCGGATGGTTCCCGCCGTCGGTCGCAGAATTCCGGCGATCATGCGGAGGGTCGTGGTCTTGCCGGCTCCATTCGGGCCGAGAAACCCGAAGAGCTCTCCCTTGGGCACGCGAAGATCTATCGCGTCCACGGCCGTAAAGGAGCCGTAGCGTTTGGTGAGTCCGATTAATTCAATCATGGCGTCTCCATCAGGACGACCGTGAGGCGCTCCGGGTAAGCGCTACCTCCTTGGCGCGTCCGCCGAGCTCGCCCTCTCCGGTTTCGCGACCGCCGAAGATTGCGCCGCTCGCGCGTCGAGTCGCCAGTTCTCGAAGGCGATCTCGAATGCCGTCCGCATTAGCGAAATTCCCCCGGGCTCGCTGGCGGCGATCATTCTTCCCGACGCGTCAACCCACGCGGTGATCGTCGGAACGTCGCCGGCAATCTGCCAGCCCCGGACCGTGTCTTCGTGCGCAATGACCCACCTTCCGGTGGCCGAGTCGAGCGCTGCGCTGTCAGTGACCGTGAACAGTGAATCCTTCACGATTCGCAGGTTCACGTTCCTGATGCTGCGGGACATCGGATCGAAGATTCCTACCGGCATCATCGCGCCGGCTTTCGGCGACTTGCCGAGCATCAGCGGCAGCGGGGCGACCGTCGGGACGAAAACCAGGCCGGCGACGTCGTACTCCTCGGTTCTTGGACGCTTCTTTGGGACCTCTGTGGTGAGCTGCAAAGTCCTCGCCTTCCCCTCGCCTTGTATCACACCGCGCAGCAGGAAGGGAGTGAGGTCGCCCTCCGCCTTGAGGATGAAAAATTTGAGCGATAACGCGCGTGTGAATCGCCCTTCTGATCGTGCTTGGAATCGGAGCGTGTCGGGCTTGATCAGCAGCGCGGCCCGTACGAAGTCGGTGGCGATGAGCTCGGACGTCGTCGTATCAACCGCGGAAGAGGCGGCGCCGATCTGCGCTGTCCCCTGCTCCAGCCGGTAGTAGTAGGTTGCCGGGGAGACCCTCATTCCAGCTTCGGCCAGCGATTGCTCGGGAGAGCGGAAGGTGCTCCTTCTATATAGAAGGGCCAGTGCAATGAGCCAGAGGGCGAGAATGCCGAGGCCGACGGTACGTCGCGTCAAGCGATTGTCAGGCTCGTCTCGCTGTTGATCCAGCCGAGGTAGCGCTCCAAACCTCCGGTGACAGGTATCGCGAGGAGCTCGGGGACCTTGTATGGGTGGAGCTCGGCGAAGGCGCGCCTCAGCCCTTCGACACAGCCCGAGCGCGTCTTGAGGAATAACATCGCCTCGACTTCGTCGGCGATCTTGCCTTCCCACCTGTAGATCGAGCGTGCGCCGGGGAGCACCGTGCCGCAGGCGATGAGCCGCCGGTCGAGCAGCTCGCGGATGAGTGAGACACCTTCGTCGCTGTTGGCGATGGTCGTCAGCACGACTACAGCATCAGTATGAGCCAAGCTCCGCCCGCGGTGGAAGTTGCGTCAAGATAATACGCGAGCCTCCGTTACGCCCTCACTATGACGCGGCTTGTATCTGATGATGCAACCCGCCACCTTTCAAAGCTATGCCAGAAGAAGCGCTCATCGTCCGCGGGGCGCGCGAGCACAACCTTCGCAACATCGACGTAACGATCCCCCGCGATCGCCTGACCGTCATCACCGGCCTCTCCGGCTCGGGCAAATCCTCGCTCGCCTTCGACACGATCTACGCCGAAGGACAGCGCCGGTACGTCGAGTCGCTCTCCGCGTACGCGCGCCAGTTCCTCGGCCTCATGGAGAAGCCCGACGTCGACTCCATAGAGGGACTTTCCCCCGCGATTTCGATTGAGCAGAAGACGGCCGGCCATAA
>JAHFCS010000426.1 GCA_023249395.1 Gemmatimonadota bacterium | reverse complement strand
CGCGAAGAGCGCCGCTCGTGCCCTCAAGGCGGTCCCTACGTCGAGAACGACGGTGTCGTGGAGCGCCATCGGTTTCGAGGCATCGGTCCGACCTGGCGGCGCCTACTTCATTCGGCGGATTCTACAGTCGGCGTTCAAGCCGTACTGGCTCGTCGTCTCCACGCCGGGCTTCCAGATCAAGAGACTCTCGATCGGCAACGCATGGATCTTCGAGGAACTCGATGCCGACCTGTTTCTTTGGTCGAACTGGGATCAGCTGCACGCGGCGAGCCAGCTGGACCGCGTCCGAATCAGCAGCACGGAACAGTGGGACGTGGGCCACCAGATAACGCTCGAAATCGAGGCGCGCCGACAGCTCGTCACGTTTCGTGACGAGGGGCGGTACTTCCGCGCGATGATCCTTGGCGAAGAGCTGACGTTGAGGCCGGCGTGAGATGGCGAACCTCATCGCGATCCACCTCCCAGACGGGCGGGTCATTCGTCGAAGGGCGTGCGGCGAGCACGATCTCAATGCCGGACTCGTCGTGGATCGGGACGGGCGTGACGGGCTAGGGCATCGCGAGCAGGTTTTTTTGGCATCGGCGCCGACGCGGCGCAGAGGAGACACGATGGACGCGGCGAAACACAAGGTAGCGATGGATGCGATCACGGATCTGATGCGCAGCGCGCTCGACGGCGAGGACCGCGGGAAGTACGCGGTCGTGAACCGACTGACCGTGCTCGCTCAGAAGCTCCAGCTGGAGGGGCAGATGAAGCCGGAAGACGGCGACGCCGAGAACATGATCGGCGAGTACGGCTACGACAACATGATGATGGGCGGCAACGTTATCCGTCCGGCTGGGCGCGGGCAGCTGATCGGGGCTGCCGGCGGCTTCGGCGGTGACCAGCAGCAGATGGTCCGAGAACTGCTGTCCGCGCTCGCTCCGCAGGTGGAGGCACAGAGCGCATCGAACAAGGCTCGTCAGCGTGACGCCATGGCGTCGGAATTGAACGAGCTTCTCGCGGCGCGCACGCACGCCATGAGCGAGACGCCGCCAGACCTGGAGATGGCGGCGCAGTTGACGAAACGGATCAAGGCAATCACCAAAGCGGTCTCGAAAGAAGAAGAGGAAATCGACGATGACGAACCAGAACAAGCCCGAGAACTTCGCGTGGTACATCCCCTCGGTCTACGGGGACATCAAGCTGGAGAGGCTCACGGATTCCTCGACGCGGGTGAACCTCGTCGGGGTCTCGCCGACGGAGAAGGAGGCGGTGAAGGCGCTGTTCAAGCACGCGCTCAAGCCGAGCATCATGGCGAAGCCGTGGGCGACCCAGGACGAGTTGGCGTCGATCGATCTGGCGAGCCTGAAGGAGCAGCGATTCGTCCTGAGCGCGCCGCTCTCGAAGGTGCAGGGCTTCCTGCAGAAGACGCTCAAGCCGCACCGCAAGCAGGTTTCGGCGGTTAGGTTCACGAACGGGCGCCTGGAAGAAGTCTCCGAGGCGCTGCTGCAGCAGATCGACGCGCCGCCGGAAGCGACGACGGTCGACAACGTGGTGCCCATCAAGAGGGAAGAGCCCGCGGCGGCGGCACCACCACCGCCCCCGCCGAAGCCTGAGCGCGCGGTGACCGTCGCACAGCCTGTGCAGGGATGCCCGGCGCCGGACTTCGACGACGCCGAGGTTCGCGCCACACGTGTCCTCAAGGCGTTCCTGATGCCGGAACAGATCGAGGACTTTGCGCGACGCCAGCAGTTCATCGCCATCGGTGGCGCCACGGGCCACCGGTACCTGCTCACGTCGCGACACTCACGGCACGCGCTCGCGCATGTGTCGATGCGGTGTCTCTACGACATGGACGAGAAGCACGCCTTCTGCGTCCATGACTGGGAGGTGCCCGCGGCCGAGGAGCTTCTCGGGCTGCTCGTGCACATCTCGGTGCCGCACCTGGAAGTGTACGCGCGTCGCATCCCGGACCGAGAGGGCGTGCTCGCGTGAAAGAGAACAACGACGGCATGACGAGACTTCCGGACGGGAGCGGGTTCTTCATCGCGTCGTTCCCGCTCCCGAAGGATCACTGGCTCTTCGCCGAGGGCGAGAACGTCCCGCCGGCACCGATGCGCATTGGCGTCGGCGAGGCGCGCACCAGGCTCGCGATGGACATTCGCGCCGCCGCTCGTCACGCGGTGCGTGCGAGCACGATGAACGGCAAGGAGATGGACTTCGATCCGGACGCCATGGTGCAGAACATGATCGTCGGGTTGCTCGGCTACTGGACGGAGGACGGGCAATGAGCGAGGGGTCGCATGTAGATCCAGAGGTCAGCGATTTCTCGGACGAAGAACACAGGCGACTGGTCGAAGCCGCGTGCGCGTGGCCCGGCGGTGCAACGCAGGAAGAAATGGAGCTAGTGCTCGACTGGGCGTGGGGCACCCGCACGGCCGCTGCGTTGCTCCGTTTGGTGCTCGAAGGAAAGATCGCAGCGAAGTCGGTGACAAACGCAGACGGCACTACAGAGATGACATTTGCTCGACGGAGCGACCCCGGTGCGCCTGTCGAGCCCGCGGCGAAGCCCAACAAGGCGACAGAGGGCAGTCCTGGCCCGCGCTATAGCCTGTCGCAGCACCGCATGACGCGCTGCCAGTCGGACGACGACGGCTACTGCGACTTCTCGGAGTGCCCGCAGCTACGTGACGACGAGCCGAAGCGATCGGGGCGCCACTGTCCGCTGGATCAAAGCGAAGAAGAGGGGGAGTAGATGGAAGATCGATCGAAGCAACCGTTCGACGAAGTGCAGAAGGCGCAGCACTACAACTCGCACCCGAGCGGCGTCGAGACAGTCGATGTGAACGAGTGGTTCACAGGCAACGTTGCTGCCGCCATCAAGTACGTGTGGCGCAAGAACCACAAGGAGCCCGTTCCGCTCCGCGATCTCAAGAAGGCTGTCTGGTACTTGGAGCGCGAGCAGAAACGACTCGGCGAAGCCGGCTACGGCGCGGCAATCGTTCTCCCGATGAGCCGA
>JAHFCS010000425.1 GCA_023249395.1 Gemmatimonadota bacterium | reverse complement strand
ATCTTGTCCTGATTGTGGTCGGTGATCCAGGGTGCTCCGTTCGTGCCCGTGTCCTCCGTGGTCGCGCTTTTACGTCCCGGTCCATTGTGGCGGTAGCTTCGCAAGGAACGCCGCGACCCCTTCGCGAAAATCGGCGCTCGCGTAACACATCGTGACGAGATCCCGATCCTCGCCGGGATCGAGCCGGCGGTTCGCCATGATGCGCCGGATCATTTCTTTCGTCGCCCGCAGCGTGAGCGGGGCGTTCGAGGCGATCTGCGACGCGTACGCGTGCACCGCATCGTCGATGGCGTCCGCCGGTTCGATGCGGTTCACCAGACCGAGCGATTGCGCTTCCGCAGCGCCAATGAAGCGGCCCGTAAATAACATCTCCTTGACCGTGCCGGGACCGACGAGATCCACGAGGCGCGCCATTGTCGCTCCCGACAGGCAGTTGCCCAGCGTTCGTGCGATCGGAATGCCGAACATCGATTCCGGCGTCGCGACGCGCAGATCGCACGTCATCGCGATCGCGCATCCTCCTCCGGCTGCCACGCCCTGCACCTCGGCAATCGTCGGCTTCGTCACGCGCTCGAGCCTTCCCAGCACCTCGTCGATCCGCTGTTCGTAGCCGACGCCGGCGTCGGACCTGAAGCTCTCGAACTGCGCGATGTCGGTTCCTGCAACGAACGCCTTGCCGCCCGCACCTCGCAGGACGAGCACACGCACGTCGGGGTCGTGATCCACGCGTTCGCACGCATCGACCAGCGCCTGGTACATCTCCCACGTCATGGCGTTGCGCGTCTCCGGCCGATTGAAAGTGACGATGGCGAGCGGGCCGTGTTGTTCGTAGATCACGTGGCTAGACAAGGGCTCCTCCGTCGAGTACAAACCGGAACAGACACATGGAGCGGGCTCTCGAAGGTCTTCGCGTGCTGGACGCCACGCAGTTCATGGCTGGACCATTCTGCACCATGCTGCTCGCCGACCTCGGCGCGGACGTGATCAAAGTCGAGCCTCCGACCGGCGATCCGACCAGGCAGATGGCCGGAGCGGTGGGAACCGAGAGCGCCAGCTTCAACGCGGTCAACCGCGGCAAGCGAGGCCTCGTTCTCAACCTGAAAGCACCCGAAGGACGGCGCGCCTTCACACACCTGGCGCGGTCGATGGACATCGTAATCGAGAACTATCGGCCGGGCGTGATGGCGGCGCTGGGGCTCGATTATCGGGCGCTCGCGGCCATTAACCCGTCCCTGATCTACGCGTCGATCTCCGGGTACGGCCAGACCGGACCGCATCGGGCAAAGGGTGGCTTCGATCTCATCGCCCAGGGCATCGCGGGAATCATGTCGATCACGGGCGAGCCAGGTGGGCCGCCGGTCAAGGCCGGCATTCCGGTGACGGATCTGGGGGCCGGCCTGTTCGCGCTCGCCGGCATTCTCGCCGCGTTGCAGTACCGCCATCGCACGGGACACGGACAGCAGGTCGATACGTCGCTCGTCGACGCCGGCGTTGCGCTCTCTGTGTGGGAAGCGACGGAATATTTCTCCGGTCTCGGCGTTCCCGCACCAATGGGATCCGCGCACCGGATGAGCGCGCCGTATCAAGCCGTTCGATGTGCGGACGGGTACATCACGCTCGGCGCCGCCAACGATCGACTGTTTCGTCGCTTGTGCGAGCTGCTGGAGCATCCGGAGTGGGCATCCGAGCCGGACTTCGTGGACAACCCGCACCGCGTACGAAACCAAACGAAGCTCGCTGCTCTCATTGAAAACACGACGGCGCACAAGCCGCGCAACCACTGGCTCGCGATGCTTGAAGCGAACGAGATCCCCTGCGGGCCGATCAACGACTACGTCCAGGTGTTCGCCGACCCGCAGATCGTGGCGCGCGAGATGGTCGCCGAAACCGACCATCCGGTTCTCGGTCGCATCCGGACGCTCGGCTCTCCGATCAAGTTGAGCCGGACGCCGCCAGACGTCGGTCGGCGTGCGCCGCTGCTCGGCGAGCATACGGAAGAGATCTTGAGGGAGTTCGGATTCAGCGCGAGCGAGATTCGCTCGCTGCAAGAAAGATGACTTGAAAAGCTTCACCACTGAGGACACGGAATCGAACGAAGACCACTGGGTCTTCTTTTGGAAGACCGTGCTCTCAGTGGTTGTCTGTTGACATCCTCCGTGACCTCCGTGGTAGCGCTTTTGCGGATCAATCCGCCTGCCCGCGGCGATCATCGTTTCAGTACGTAGTGTCCGGCTTCAGCCGGACTGCCCACCTTCGCCAAGCCGAAGTCGAGAATCTTCGTACTGCGTTTCGCAAATACGGTGACGTATCTAACCACGGAGGCACCGAGACACGGAGCTGGCGCTGTCAACGAGCATTCGACGCGGCGCCGCGCAGCGGCGGATCGAGCGGACCACTCGAACAGACGAACGACTGCGAGAACGACGGTTGTCGTTAGTCCTGCCCGAGTGGTCCGTCCGATCTCAGCGGCCTGCAAAGCAGGCCGTCCGCGTCGAATGCCTCTGTGGCTCGGTGCTTTCTGTGGTTCTAATTACGTCACGGTCATTACGAAACGCTGTACTTAGGCCCACGCGCGACTAAGAAAAGATGTTCGCCGGCTTGATATCGCGATGCACGATTCCGGCGCCGTGCGCGGCGTCGAGCGCATCGGCCAGGGCAATCCCGAGATCGACGAGCAGCGCCACGTCGAGCGGCCCCCGCCAGCCGCTGCTGCACCGTTTCGCCCTGCAGCAATTCCACGACGAGGAAGACCTGGCGATCGTTCGTTTCGCCACGTCGCAAATCGTGCAGATGTTCGGGTGCTGCAGCGCCGCGAGCGCCCGCGCCTCACGCGCTTTGTAGATCTCTCCCATCCCGCCCGCGCCAACGAGCGCGACCATTCACACGGGCCGGGGCGGGTGCCGCTTTGAACGGGCATCTGTTAGACGGCGAAGCCGAGGCGGCGCGCCACCGCGCGTTGATTTTCGTCGAGGGTCAGAAACGTCAGTTCACTCGAATCAGGACTGAGAAACAGC
>JAHFCS010000424.1 GCA_023249395.1 Gemmatimonadota bacterium | reverse complement strand
CGCGAATGTTTTCCGATCTCGGCGAAGCGTTTTCGAAGACTGTGTTCAACCGCGAGGTCCTCTATTCCTTCGGTTGGCTGCTTCCGCTCGGCCTGCTTCGGCTTCGCCGGCTTCCAAGTGTCTGGATCGTCGCTTCCGCGGCGAGTCTCCTCGTGATGACGGTGCTGTGCATCTGGTGGGGCGTCGCCGGCAACGTCGCCCGCCCCGCGTTCAACGCGGTTGGACCGATTCTCACGCTGTCAGTCGCCATCTTCCTGGACGATCTCACGAAGAGCCGGGCGGAGACAATCCCGGCTTAGCTCGCTTCCTTGCTACCGTGCTGTAAAGTCGGTGGTACTGTCCACCGCTCTGCACGTCTCGGCGACGAGCATCGCCGCGCGATCGAGATCGTCGAGCGAGACCATCTCGTTCGGCGAATGCATGTACCTGTTGGGTACTCCGACAACGGCAGTAGCGATGCCTTCGCGCGCGATGTGAATCGCGTCGGCATCGGTGCTGGTCTCGCGCCCCGCCGCCTGGAGCGTGTACGGGATCTCGTTTGCCTCCGCTGCAGCGCGCAGAAGATTGAACACCACGGGTGAGATGATCGACCCCCGCGTCAGAACCGGGCCGCCGCCAAGCTTCGCCTCGCCGATCTCCTTTTTCTCCATTTGCGGATGGTCAGTGGCGAAGGTCACGTCCACCACGATTGCCATCTGAGGATTGACACGGCTCGCGCCAATGAGAGCGCCACCGCCGCCCCAGGCGATCTCCTCCTGCGTCGTTGCAACGGCCACGACGTGTGCCGCACCCGGCTTCTCCGAGTAGCGCCTCAGCGCTTCGAGTACCACGAAAGCGCCGATCCTGTCGTCGATCGACCGGGAGACGAGCCGCCCGTTTGGAAACTCCATCGTGTGCGAATCGATCACACCCGCGTCTCCGATCGACAATCTCTCCTCGGCCTCCTTCTTCGAGTTCGCGCCGATGTCCACCCAGAGGTCGGTAATCTTGGAAGCCTTCTCCCGGTCCTCGTGCTTGATCTGATGAATGGGCTTCTTGCCGACCAGGCCGAACACGTCGCCACCGCGTCCGATGAAGCGGATTCGCTGGGCGACGAGTACCTGCGGGTCCCAGCCGCCGATCGGCGCGATGTACGCGTATCCCTCGTCGTCGATATAAGTGACGATGACGCCGATCTCGTCGATGTGGCCGGCGAGCATGATCGTCGGCGCACCGTTGGTGTTCACGTCGGCGATGCTGTTTCCGGCGACGTCGGCACGCACTTTCGCGAACTGCGACGCCTGCTCGCGCCAGACCTTCGCCGGAGCCGACTCGAATCCGGAAGGGCCCGGTGTATCGAGCAGCCGGTGGAGGAACTTCAGTGAGTCATCGTTGAACATCGTTCCACCTCAGTGGCACTACAGTGGGAGGGAAGGCGGCCCGAATATAGCACCCACCTCTACAACCCAGTAACGTACGCCCCATGAAAATTCAGGTATTTGTCGTTTACCTCCTGGTTACAACGGGATTGCCGGCGCTCGCGCAGACCTCCGAAACGAGGCTCGTGTCGGCACCGATATCGGATATCCGGTACGACGTCACATTCGATTCGGCTTCCGCTCTCGAGCGAAACATCGGCGTCGCAATGTCGTTCACGACTCGCGGAGCAGGCGATGTCTTGCTCTCACTCCCCGCCTGGACACCGGGCGAATACGAGATCGATAACTTCGCGCGCTACGTCATGGACTTCGCCGCGACCAATGGATCGACCCCCATCTCGTGGGACAAAGCGGATCAGGACACATGGCGTGTGCGCACGACTCGGCCGGGAACGGTCCGGGTGTCGTTCAACTACCGCGCGATGAGACTCGACAATGCCAACGCATGGTCGAAGCCCGACTTCGCGTTCTTCAACGGTACCAATCTCTTTCTTTATCCAGAAGGGCAGGGAGCTGATTTCATCGGGACCGTCGTTGTCCACACCGCTCCATCGTGGCGGATCGCCACGGGGATGACACAAAACGCGGCGAACACATTCACCGCGTCGAGCTATCACGACCTGGTGGACATGCCATTCTTCGTCGGTCGCTTCGACATCGACAGCGCGCAAGCCGGGGGGAAGGTGATGCGCTTCGCGAGCTACCCCGTGGGCTCCGTGCCGAACTCGGGACGCCGCATGGTGCTCGATCAGCTCGCCAAGATGGTTCCTCCTGAGGCCGCGGTATTCGGGGAGATACCATGGAACAGCTAGACGGTTCTCCAGGTTGCCGATTCCGAGTACACGCCGGGGAGCGCGATCGGACTCGAGCACCAGAACTCGCACCTCGACATTCTCTCGTCGCTCGTCCTCGGCAATCCTGTGCTGGCTTCGCTCTACGCCCACGAGATATTCCACGCGTGGAACGTGAAGCGTATGCGCCCAGCCGAGATGGTACCGTATCGATACGACCGTCCGCAGCCGACGGCTCTTCTCTGGATCAGCGAGGGAATCACCGACTATTACGCCGATCTCGCCGAAGTTCGGAGCGGACTGACTACGCCCGATCAGTTCTACGCGACCACCACCGGAAAAATCGAAGAGGTTGCCAGTGCGCCTGCTGTTGCCCTCGAGGACGCGTCACTGTCGGCGTGGGTCAAGCCTGTCGATGGAACTGACGACACCTATTATCCCAAGGGATCGCTCGCCGGACTGCTGCTCGACATCATGATCCGCGACGCGAGCGACAATCGCCGGTCACTCGATACGGTGATGCGCGAGATGTACGCCAGCTCGTGGAAACGCAGCCGCGGATTCACGAACGAGGAATGGTGGCAAGCCGTGTCGCGTGCGGCGGGTGGACGTTCGTTCGCGGAGTTCGAAAAACGGTACGTCGACGGACGCGACGAATTCCCCTGGGATTCCGTCCTTCCACTCGGCGGCCTCGCCTGCTGGTGGAGCGAACGGTGCTGCCGAATCTTGGAATATCGAGCTCGACGGATGGGCAGGGACGTCGTGTAATCGCTCTCGACCCCGCAGGCACCGGTATGGCGGCCGGTGTAA
>JAHFCS010000423.1 GCA_023249395.1 Gemmatimonadota bacterium | reverse complement strand
AGCTCACGCCGATGAGCACCGCGATCGCCACGCGGTAGCGCAGGTCAGTCCGGTCCGGTCCGCCCCACCACGCAATGCGTTCGGTGCTGTTGGTCATGCCCGCCAGGATGAGGTCGTTCGTCCGCCGTGCCTAAAATACAGTCTGGCGTTGCGGACGCCTAGCTGCGGATCTCACTGGCCACGGTTCGAGTCGAGTCTCAACGCGAGCTTGCCGGCGGACCTTCGAGGCGCGAGCCCGCAGCCACTCGGCGATGGCTGTTTCATCGCTGACATCCGTGGCGACGTCGAGCATGAGCTGCAGCACATCTTGCGGCGTCGCGACGACTAGAAGTCCATTGATCCGCAGGAACGTCCAGCCGCACATGTACGCGGTGCGCTTGTTGGCATCCTGATAGCCGTGGTTCTTCGCGATGCCGAAGATGTAGCAGGCGGCGCATTCGAACACGTCGGCCGCTGTGTATTCGTAGCGATTCCGCGCGCGGGCGAGCGCTGATTCGATGCCGCCTTCGTTGAGCACGCCAGCGTTGCCGCCGTGGTGCTGCCGCTGGTCTTCGTGGATTGCATCCACGATGGTGCGGCTCAGCCAGACGGGCTCCATCGGTTACAACTTGGCCAACGCGGCCATCGCGACGCGATTCAGCTTCGCACCCTCGTAATACGCCGCGAGCGCGGCCTTCGTCGCCGGATCAGCGGCGGTGAGCAGAATCCCGTCGGCGGTCTCGACTGCAAACACCTCGTCGTTCGCCGCGAGGTGCTGCCGCAGCAGCATGTCCTTGGGGAGAATGGCGCCGACCGAACCCCCGATCTTCTTCAGCTTGATAGTGTGCACCATGGTGTTCTCCGTTAGACTGATCGAAGTATAACTAATATTATACCGAACGCAAGCGCTACACTAAGACGGGATTTTGCGCCACGATACGCCGAGACCTTCGGCACGCGCTCCTGGTGACCCGAGACACGGCGCGCGCGCGCCCGAGGCCGTACCGATCAGGATGAGAAAGCGCGTCCTTCCCATCCTCGTGCTGCTGCTCGCCTCGCCGCTCGCGTGCAAGCAGGTCACGGCCGCGAACCCCGTGCTGCTCACCGCGAACTTCGCGGACCCGAACGATCTCAACGCCATGTCCGAGTTCAAGTCGTGCGTCGGCCACGCCTTCAACGGCCCGAACAGCGCCAAGAATTACTTCTGGCCCAACTCGACGAACTTCAGCACCAACGGCGTCCTCAAGTTCTTCGCCGTCTGCAACGGCGTCACCTCGCAGAACTCCGACGATACATCTGATCCTACGGAGTCCATCCTGGGCCAGACGATTCATCTCACCTGCGACAGCAGCTCCACCGCGGCTCGCTACTTTCACATCACGTATCCGCCGGGGAGCCTCGGCCATCACGTGAGCGCCGGCGACTTGCTGGGCTACGCGACGATGCTGCCCAACGGGTCACAGCCGGCGCCCTCGTGGCAGAAGTCCACCAACTTCGAGATCGTGGTCGTCGAGGGTGACGACAGCAGAAGCGAGGACTACTTCTCGAAGCTCGACGCGCCGACGTTCGCGGCGTGGAGCGCGCGCGGCATCACGTCGATATCGCAGACGATCGTTCCGGGGAATCCAAGCTGTACGTCGTACTCATCGGAAATCCCCTTCCCGGGAATCGTGGTGTTTTCGCCGCTGCGATAGGATTGACGGCGCCCGTCGTCTACGGTGACATCTACCAGCCGGCCGGCTTGCGAAAAGTCCCGTTCGCATCCACGAGTTCGTCAGGGAGCTGATTCGCGCGCAACACCCCCGGCCGAATCGCTCTCACGAATGAAGCCGCCTTCGCGAGAACCTTGGCACCGTGCTTGTGAGGGTTCAACACGCCCACGTTCTTGCCAAGCCGATTCCGAACGAGTTCAACTGGCGCGAGCAGGTCGGAATCATTCGTGACCAGAATCGCGAGGTCGAACGCGCTTTCATACGCATCAGCGAGCAGATGGGTCGCGAGATTGACGTCCGAGCCCTTCTCTTCTGTCTTTCTCACGAGGACAAACTTCGAACCGTCGAGTGGAGGTGCCGCTAGCGGCATCCGCACGGGATGACTGAGAAAATGACCGAAATGCGTTCGCACGGTGGGCAAGGTGTTGAGCGCCCGCAGATACGTTTCTTGCCGAATGGACTGACCAGGGTCGTTAGTTCTCCGCCCGACGCGCGCGGTGTAGTAGTTGATCCGAAGAATGTCGTGCGCCGGCAGCATGCATCTGCAGAACGCGTCGAGATCGAGCCACCGGTATGGCCGCCCGCGCAGGCACCCGTAGTAGAGATTGAATCCGTCGACGTACACGTAGGTTCTGGGCATGAAGTCGCATTAAGAGCAGAAGCCGCCTTGCGGCGGCCTCGCAGCCTGCAGCCGAAGCGACAGGGGGGATGCGACTCCACAACCATACGCGTATCGAGAACCAAAAGCAACATCATTTTCACGCGACCAACATCATTCTGAAACGGAGAAAAGTGCTAGCGCGCGAGCGCCAGGACCTCGGCTGCAATTTCCGTCAGCATTAAGCTGCGGCGATGATCGAATGATTTCTCGACACGCTACGGCCGCTTCGCGAAGCTGACCTTCGTGACCGGATGAATCTCCCAGCACGTGCTCGCCTGCATGCCGACGCCGCGCTTGCCGCAGTTCGGGTAGTGCGGCGCATCGAAGTAGAGCGCGCCCTCGAACGTCATGTAGGCGCTGCCGATCTTGAAGCCGCTGGTGCTCGGCTCCCTCGCGAGCTTGAGATCCGCCTCCATGTTCTTGCGCGCCACCTCGAGCTCAGCGCGGAGCGCGCCGTTGGTGACGTGCTCAGCGTCGGCCTGCGGGATCTCGACGATGATCATGCCGTCGGTGAGGGCCGAGTCGGGCGTGACCTGGATGTGGAAGTCACAGTCGTCGGCGGAGAGCTTGATGAAGCGGACCCAGCCGGTGAGGGAGACGAGCTGGCCTTCGTGGAATTTTCCCTCGAGCTTGTCGGGATAGCGCGTCTCGGTGCTCTTCGCGCCTTTCTG